>NZ_NHML01000053.1:0-12529 GCF_002165735.1 Rhodococcus sp. NCIMB 12038 | reverse complement strand
GCCTTGATCAGCCGCCTCAACGTCGACCACGTCGACATCACCGACGACCGGATGCTCCTCCGCCTCCGCCCGGTGGGAGATGGTTCGGGTCTGGCACCGTTGCACAAGTCCGCGGCGGCCTTCAACGGACAGCGGGGCATTACGGTGGAGCACGGACGGGTCTTCCTGCCGGCGGATACGTCGGGGGTACGTCTCATCCTGCCGAGGAAGACCCGTCCGTTTCGTTCAGCCCGTGTCGCGCCTGGCGTCTACAACGACATGACAGCGTCATGACCTGAAACGGCTACCGGGAATTCGCTCGGCGGAAGTCCGAGTAGCGAGCAGACAGCGTCCGTGAGTGCACCAGTAGCGTCGGCCGGCAGCGTCGCGCAGCGCCACCCGACGAAGGAATCCGGACGGATCAGGAGCGCGCCTCCGGGGGCCAGCCCATTGACGTCAGCCCAGTTGTGCGTGACGTCGACGTAGTCACCGTGCTCCCCGATTGTCACCAGCTCGATCGGCGTCGCCGCCTCTCTGGCGGCACCGGCGATCGCCTCCAACCACGCGGTCCGCGCAGCCGGGTCGACAACCAGGACGAATCGGTCGAGTTTCGCTAGGTCGATGGTGGAGAAACGCTGACTGTCGCGCTCGATCCAGGCGTGGGGCACCCGGTGTCCTGGCCGCGCCGACGCCACGTACTCCCGGATCGGGTCGTCGTTGGCCGGCGGCTCCGTACCGTCGGGAACGACCGCACTGCCCGTGTACTGCTGTCCGAGTTCGACGCCGAGCATCCTCGTCCCGAAGTTGGTCTCGCGAAACATCTTCGCCATCGACGCGCGCAGTCTCACGCCCTCCTCATTCGCGGAGAACAGCCGTTCCAGCGCCGCCCAACCCTCCGCGCCCTGCTCGAAGCCACCGAGGACACCCACGATCGCGTCCGTCTCCGCGATCAGCGTCGACACGGCTTGGTCGACGACGGTCCGCGCAACGGGTTGGCGCTCCTCTTCGTACGTATGCAGTAGCGACGGAGATGCGTAGCCCTTGACCACCTGGGCGATCTTCCAGGTTGCATTCTGCGCGTCAGCAACCGCGGTATTCAGCCCGAGACCACCCGCCGGAGGATGGTGATGCGCGGCGTCGCCGAGCATGAGGATGCGGCCGACGTGGAGCCTGTCGGCGTAATCGCCGCCGATCGACCACTTGTTGACCGAGTGGATGACGGGATGGAAATCCTCCTCGGGAACACCGAGTGTCCTCTGGACGAGCGAGACGACCTCGGCCTCGTCCTCCGGTACTCCGCCCTCAGGAACGCCGACGTGGCATACCCACTCCTCGGCGTCGGTTCCCCAGCGCGTGGGTCCCATCTTGACGAGCGCGCCACTCCAGAGGCCGTGACCGATGTTGTCGGGACTGAGGAAAATGCTGATGCCCACCCGGGGGTCGTCGATCCACGAGTGCAAGTCAGCGCTGAAGTGAACGATCATCGCCTGGCCGATCTGCTTCTCACCGATCCAGCCGACTCCGATCTGCGGACCGACGGTGCGGCCCGCGTCCGCAGCAAGAACATAGTCGGTTTCGATCGACCATTCTTTGCCGGTTGTGACGTCACGCAACGTGGCGTAAGCACCGTCATCGTCCTGGGTGATTGTCAACAGCTCCTGGCCGTAGCGCACGCTGCCCGGGGCGGATCGTTCAGCCTCACCGAACAACACCGGTTCGAGCTTGGTCTGCGACAGGTTGGTGTAGACGCACGGAGTTGCGCGGGCATATCGGGGGACGTCGTCGCCACCGCCCCAGGAGTCGACGTAGCCGATCTCCCTTCCATGCAGTGGGGTCGGCCCGGACAGCGAGGTCATCCAGTTGAATCGCTCCATGCGGTCCAGTGGGCTTCCTGCCTTGTAGACGACCTCGTCGAGGCCGAGCTGGCGGAAGATCTCCATGGTCTTCGCGCTCACGATATGGGCCTTGGGTAACCCGGCCGCCTCGCGGCGTCGCTCCACCAAGAGGTGTTCCACTCCCATCCGCGACAACATGATCGAGGCCGACAAGCCTGCTACTCCGCCCCCGACGATGAGCACGGGCACGCGGTCTGCGCTGGGAGCGCTCCCTCCACCGTTGGAATTTGAAATTCGCTCCACGTCCACTCCTCTGTGACTGAGACCACTAATCTGCCTCGAATGCTAGGACACCCAGAAGGCGCCGAGTGTCTCAGTTGTGAGCCAACAAATGCGGGCGGCCGGGCGGCCATCCAACGGTGGATCCATGCGGCCTGGCCGGAGCCGAGCTGGCGACTTCCGCCGCCCACACCGGGTTAGTGCGGCGATCGGCGCGGCGTTGCCAGGCGCATCGTGGTAGCGATGCCGGACGCACGATTCGACGAACCACATGGCGGTCACCCCAGATAGGGCCAAGGAACGGACTCAGCGACTGTCGCTCACTGAACGCCCGGCCTCGACGACGACCGCGCGGAACCAGGTGTGTGCGGGGTCATCGGTGCGCGAGGGGTGCCACCAGAGCGCTTCGACAAGTGGCCTTGTCTCGCCGGGCAATTCGACGGCCCGAACATCGCCGGCTGCTACGGCACGGGAAACCAGGCGCGATTCGATGAAGGCTGCGCGATTGCTGTCGGCGACGAGGGCGGGCAGGGCGAGAAAACTGTCGACCACGATTGAGGCTGTGACCTCGATGCCGTGTAGACGAAGACTCCACTCCGCCGCGCTCGAGATTGCCGCGTCGCGATAGGCGACCACCCAGGAGAGCTTGGTGACGTCATCGTCGGTCAGCTTGTCACCCACTGAGTTGTTGGCAGAGGAGACGATCGCCATCCACCGGTCGGAGAACACGTCGACGTAGGGGAGACCCGAGACGAATCCATGCGGAAGCACCAAGCCGTCGACGGCCTCGACGAGATCGGTGCGGCCGAGCATGACCGAATACAGATCGAAACGGCTCATCCGGAGTCGAGCATGCGGAGCCGTGTGATGCAGCAGGTCAGCAATTGCGCCTCCGATTGTCGCGGTGGCGAAATCAGACGCCAGGAGCGTGAACTCCCGATCGACCTCGGACGGATCGAACGGGATCTGGTCGTCGAAGACCTGCCCGATTGCTTCCAACGCGTACGTCAAACGATGACTGAGCTGGACGGCAAGTGGGGTGAGCACATAGGAATTGCCGACACGTTGAAGTAGATCGTCGTGGAAATGCCGGCGCAACTTGGCGAGCGATGCGCTCAGAGCCGGCTGGCCGAGACCGAGACGAGCGGCTGCCCGCGTGACACTGCGCTCACGCAACAGCGCCTCCAGCGGGACCAGCAGGTTCAGGTCAAGTCGGGCAATGCCTGAAAGGTCCATGCGGCATTGTCACATTCCAACAGGACTATCAACCACAGTGATGGTGATGTATCGCATATCTCGCCTTCCCAGCGACTTCGGACTTGGGCAATCTTGGCCACAGCACCGTTTCCCCAACGTTCAACCCCGAGGAGCAGCCATGACGGAGCGATCCCTGACTCACCTCCGCCACGTCGACATCGCGGTCCCCGACTTCGAAGCCCAGCTGGCGTTCTACACCAACGCTTGGGGGCTCACCCAGATCGAGAGGGACGGAGACCTCGCGTTCCTGGCGGCTGAAGGGTCACCCGAGCAATACTCAGTCCGCATCCGACAGGCCCCGGAGAAGCGCCTGGACCTGATCTCCTTCGGCGCCGCCGATCGCGTGGACGTGGACAAGCTCGCCGAGCGCCTCGGTACGTCGGGAGTGCAGCTCATCAGCGAGCCCGATATCGTCCAAGGCCCCGGAGGCGGCTACGGCTTCCGCTTCTTCGACGCAGACGGCCGTGTCGTGGAAGTCTCCGCCGACGTCGCGTCGCGGCAGCACCGCAAGATCGAGGCCGGGGAACCCATCCCGGTCAAGCTCTCCCACGTGGTGGTCAACTCGCCTGACATCGCAGCCACTAGAGCTTTCTACGAGGAACACCTCGGTTTCAAGCTCTCGGACACGCTAGCCCACCCTGATTCCGGCGACTTGTTCTACTTCATGCGGATCAACAACACGCACCACACCATCGCCTTTGCCCAAGGCCCGCACACCTCGATCAACCACATGTCGTTCGAGATGCGCGGCCTCGATGAGTACATGCGCGGCACCGGCCGCCTGCTGCGCAGCGGAACACCGGCACTGTGGGGACCGGGTCGTCACGCCATCGGAGACAACACCTTCTCCTATTTCCTCGACCCCCACGGGAACGTCGTGGAATACACAACCGAGCTCCTCGAACTCGACGAAGACACCTGGCACCCGGAGGTCTACGACGCGACCGATCCGATGACCTCCGATCAGTGGGGCACTGCCGGCCCGATGAGCGAGCAGACCTTTTCCGAGATGCGCAACGACGTCGACAAGGGTGTCTTCGTCGCGCCACCTGTCTGATCGTTCCCCATCGCCTCAGGATCCATCGCCCCCAACTCCCATGCCAAGAAGGAACGCCATGACAAACACATCAATCATCGAGGGCGGGATCACCGGTCCCGCCGCTGCCCATGAGCTCGGTTCAGAGTTCCGTGTGATGGGCAACGGAGCCCCGGAAGAGTCCGTTCGCGCGACCGTGGAGCAGCTCTGACATGCGCAGCGCAACGACCACCGGCACGACCACGCTCCTGTCCAGCGACGACGTCCTCGCCGTCGCCGACTGGAACTTGATAGTAGAAAGCCTCCGGGAGGCGTATGCCTCGCCTGCGAGCGAGGCCATGGTGCCTCCGCGGACGATGGCCCGAGGGGAGCGCGCTTGGCTGCGCAGCCTGACCGCCGCCTCCACCTCGGGCGATCACATCGGGGCCAAGCTGATCATGTTTTCCGCTGAGTCGGCTCGCGCCAGCTACCCACTGCTCCTGCTCGACCGAAGGACCGCGGAACTCGTAGCGCTCCTCGACGGCCACCACATCACCGGGCTTCGCACCGCCGCGACCTCGGCGCTGGCCGCGGACACCTTGGCACGGCCAGGGGCACTGCGTGTCGGAGTAATCGGTAGCGGCTTCGAAGCGTCCAACCACGTGCGCGCGCTCGCAGCGGTTCGCCGGCTCGACTCGGTCGCGGTATACAGCCCGACTCCAGCCAACCGTGCGGCGTTCGCGCAGTCAATAATCGCCGACTTGGGCGTCCCGGCAATACCCACCGAATCTGCCCGGCAAGCCGTCAACGATGTGGATCTGGTGATCTGCGCGGCACGCTCGCGTGACGAGACCCCAGTCATCGAGGGAGCCTGGCTCGAGCCGGGGACCACGATCGTCTCGATCGGATCGACGCTCCCCGAGCAACGAGAGGTGGACACCGCGACTCTCGCACGTGCCGACGTCATCGTCGCCGACGTTGTCGAGGAGGTCGTTGGGGAAAGTGGCGATTTCCTGGCCGCTGAAGCGGCCGGTGTCCCCGCATCAGCCAAGGTCTCGGCGCTGGCCGATGCCGTAGGTAACCGAGTGTCGGGACGCACGTCCGAGGACCAGATCGTGCTCTACAAGTCAGTCGGCTCGGCGCTGCAGGACATCGTCGTCGCCGAACTCGTTTACCGACTCGCGACCGCGCGTGGACTGGGCAGAGCCGTCCCCCTGCTGGTGGAGCCAGTCAAGAAGTGAACGGCAATACGCCAGCACACTGAAGCAGCTAAGGGATAAGAGGAAAGAGAAATGGTTTCGTACACGAAGAACTCGGCCCGGGACTGGGCGAAGGAGAACCTGCGAGGAGTCTCGGGCGTCACCATCCCCTCGTTCACACGCGATCTCACCAAGCTCAACGCCAAGGGCATCGCCCACGACATCGAGCACATGATCGGGCTCGGATACGACTACACACTGGTGATGTCCGAACTGAATCTCACACCGGAGGAGAACGCCGAGTTCACGGCTGTCGCGCGCGAAACCGCCGGCGATCGGCTCGGACTCTTCTTTCACGCGTCCTTCGGGACTCTCGAGGAGAACATCCGGGCGGTGAAGCTCGCGGAACAAGCCGGAGCAGATCTGGTGCTGCTCTCCTACCCGCCACAGTTCTGGCCGACCACTGAACGAGAGATCTACAACTACACCAAGACCTTCTGCGATGCCACCAACCTTGGGGTGATGCTGTTCCCGATCCCCACCTGGGGCTTCGAGCGGATCCACCCGGCTGGCATGTCGGTCGACCTCATCCGGCGCATGATCGACACAATCCCCAATGTCGTCGCGATCAAGGCCGAGCAGGGTTATCCGCTCCCGGGCGGCGTCGTGGAGATGTACCACCACTTCGCCGACGAGGTAGTCATCAGCTGCCCGATCGAGAGCCACGCCATCCCGCTGATGGACCTCATGGACATCCAATTCTCGGGAACCAGTAACACCCAATGGATGAGCACCTACTACCCCGAGGCCTTTGCAAAGGCCCGTGGCGACCGGTGGACCGAGGCGATGGACGACTACTGGCGCATCAACCCCGCGCGGCAGGCGAACGACTCGGTGGCCAGCAGCTACATGGCATCGATCGGCGTTATCAACCGCACCGTGTGGAAGTACCAAGACTGGCTCGCAGGCTTCAACGGCGGCCCGCTGCGGGCACCGGCCATGCGCGTACCGGACAAACACATGCGCACCCTCCGCGCCGGCCTCACCGCTGCGGGGCTGCCTGTCACCGAGGACCCCGACAGCGAGTTCATGCACGGCCGCTACCCGGCCTGACACCACGGGAACACACGTCAACGGAAGGACAAATGATGACCACAGCGTCGTCGAGCCTCGACGTCGAGGTTGGTGGAGGCAAACAGTTCATCGGCGGCCGATGGGTGCAGGCCGATACCGGTGCAACATTCGAGGTGTTCGATCCAGGCAACGGCGAGTTCCTTGCCCAGGTCCCCGACAGCTCGGTGACCGACGGACTTGCCGCCGTCGAATCAGCCGCCGCAACATCGACAACGTGGGCAGCCACCGCTCCACGCGAGCGGGGCGAGATCCTGCGACGCGCATTCGAACTCATGATTGCGCAGCGGGAACCTCTGGGCCGACTCATCGTGCGTGAGAACGGCAAAGCCCTGAGCGAAGCCCTCGGCGAGGTCGACTACGCCGCCGAGTTCCTCCGCTGGTTCTCCGAGGAAGCCACCCGCGGATTCGGAACCTTCGGCGTCGCGCCCAACGGGAAGAGTCGCATCATCACGGACCTGCGCCCTGTGGGCCCGAGTGTGTTCGTCACACCCTGGAACTTCCCGGCCGCCATGGCGACCCGCAAGATCGGCCCCGCGCTGGCCGCCGGCTGTACGACCATCCTCAAGCCGGCCGGGGAAACGCCGCTCACGGCATTGGCGATAGCCGAGATCTTTCGTCAGGCGGGTCTGCCAGATGGCGTCCTCAACGTAGTCACCACCAAACGCTCGTCCGCGGTGGTCGGTGCGATGCTTGCAGACCCGCGGGTCCGCAAGCTGTCTTTCACAGGCTCGACCGAAGTGGGTCGTGCACTGCTGAAGCAGGCGTCGGAACGGGTCCTGAACTGCTCCATGGAGCTGGGTGGAAACGCTCCCTTCCTCGTGCTGGCCGACGCCGACATCGAGACAGCAGTCCAGAGCGCGCTGGTGGCCAAGCTCCGCAACGGGGGCCAGTCGTGCACGGCAGCGAACCGGTTCTACGTCCACCGCTCACGCATGGACGAGTTCACCTCCCGACTCGCCAAGGCGATGGGCGAGATGCGGATGGGCCATGGCCTCGACGAGGGGGTCCAGATCGGCGCGATGATCAACAAGGGCGCAACCCAGGACGTCGCGTCGCTGGTTGAACGCTCTACGGCTGCCGGGGCGGAAGTCGTGCTGGGCGGCCACCTTGTCGATGGCCCCGGTGCCTTCTACGAGCCCACCGTTCTGCACGACGTCCCCGCCGACGCACCGTGCCTGACAGAGGAGATCTTCGGGCCGGTTGCGCCCATCGTGGGATTCGACGACGAGAGCGAGGCGATAGCGCTCGCCAACGACTCCGACTTCGGTCTCGTCGCCTTCGTCCAGTCGAATGATCTCGGTGCGGCAATGCGAGTTGCTGACGGTCTCGAGGCGGGAATGGTCGGTGTCAACCGGGGTGTCGTGTCCGACCCGGCCGCGCCCTTCGGCGGATGGAAACAGAGCGGACTCGGTCGGGAGGGCGCGCATGACGGGCTGCTGGAGTTCCTGGAGACGAAGTACATCGCCGCCTCGTGGTGATTGACGCGGCCGTGGGGGTGGCCAACGAGCTGGAAAGAGAACAAGCAGATGACAAGAAGCGCAGCGGTATTGGATCAACGAACAATCGTTGCGGCTCGAGAGGCGTTCCTGCGCGACGGGACCGAGTCTTCAGAGCTTCGTGAGGCCACACTGGTGGCTTGGCGCCGTTCCCGGGCTGCAGGCGTCGATGCCAATGCTGCTCCCGTCGCGGTCGATCCGGGCCCCGTCCCCGACAGCGCCCTCCTCCGAGCCGTCACCCCGGTCGGGACCACCCTCATGCGGCAACTGGACGGCACCGAAGCCGCGATGATGGTGACGGACCGAGAAGCTCGCATCGTAGGTCGATGGATTGCAGACAGCGGGATGCAGCGCCGGCTGGACAGCATGGCCGTCCTACCCGGTGCCGTCTTCGAAGAGGCAAAGGTCGGCTCGACAGGACTCGGCAGCGTTCTCGAAGACGGACAGATCACCGTCATCGAAGGAGCCGAGCACTACAATTGCGCTTTCGATGCAGTGACCGCCGTGGGCGCACCGATCGTCCATCCAGGCACCGGCCAGATCGAGGGAGTTGTGGACCTCGTCGGCCTGACGGGCTCACCAACCAAGATGATGGGGGCAATAGTCGAACGCGCCGCGAAAGAAATGGGTGAGCGTCTCATCAGCGGGTACGCCGCCGAGGACCGTGCGCTTCTGGACGCATTCCTCCGTACCGACCGTCGTGGCGTGCGACGCCCGGTCCTGGCGATCAACCACCGGATGCTCATGTCCAATCGGATGGCCAGCGCCCTACCTGGTTTGCAAACCCACGAAGTTCTTTGGGAACGAGCGCAACAGGCACTCGCCGACGGTTGCGAGATCTTGGATCTCGGCATCCCCGCCATGACGGAACGGCGGGCACAGCTACGGCCCGTCCATGACGGAGGGCTGCTGGTGGGCTGCATCCTCCACCTCGGATCTCAGCGCCCCTCCGGGCCTGCCGCCGCACGGCGGCGGTCGGTCAAACGTCCCTCCGACCTCACAGCTCGCGTGCTCGACAAGCTTCCAGGCACGAGCCTGCTCTGGCAGGCCGCCGTCACCGACGTCGTCCGTGCCATCACCCTCAGGGAGCGGGTCCTGCTGACCGGCGCGGCAGGAGTAGGCAAGAGCGTGCTCGCCGCCACGGTGGCGCAACTCGACTCCGCCACCGGTGACGTACGCCCCGTACCTGCGGTGGAATTCATACGCGCACCGGAGCTTTGGGCTGGAATGGATGTCATGCTCGTCGAACAGATGGAGCAGCTCGGGGCAGCGGACGCCCATTCATTCAGCCAGCGGATCGTCCGCGACGGACACAAAGCACCGGTTATCGGCATCCTGCGCACGGACGGAACCACTCCGGTGGACCCATCTGTGGCGGCCGCCTTTGATCGGGTCGTCGACCTGGCTCCACTCGACCACCGACCCGAGGACATCGGACCCGTCGCATCCAGCCTCGTTGACCAAATGCGGCCCGGGGTGCGGATCAGCCCTGAAACCCTGTCCACCATCGCCCGTCGGCCGTGGAGAGGCAATGTAACGCAGCTTCGTCACGCGCTACAGATTGCCCTCGACAGGACCGAAGGAACGCTCCTGCGTTCCGAGCACCTTCCACCGGCAACCGATGCCAGACCAGCCCCGCGCTCACTCACCTATCTCGAACGGATCGAACGGGACGCCATCCTGGCCCTCCTCGATGCAGCTCAGGGCAACAAGAAGCAGGTCGCGCTGACGCTCGGCGTCTCCCGGGCCACGCTCTACCGCAAACTCGCCTCACTAGGTATCGACTGACCACCGACTCTGAAAGCAATCCATGGACTCGTCACAACTGACCATCAGCGGATTCCTGTCCCGCGCGGTCACTCTCTACGCCGACCGCAAGGTTTACACACACGGAGTCGCGGGCCTCGGAAGCACAACCTACCGCGAGATCGGTGCGCGGGTGGACCGGCTGGCCCACACCCTCGACTCACTCGGTGTGCGCCGCGGCGACCGCGTGGCAACGCTGGCATGGAACCATCAACGACATCTCGAGCTGTACCTGGCGCTGCCCGCGATGGGCGCTGTCCTCCATACAGTGAACGTGCGACTCGGCGTCGATCAGATCCGCGAGATTCTCCGCCACGCAGGCAGCGTCGCGCTGTTCGTCGATCCGGACCTCGTGCCGGTCGCCGCCGAAGCGGCGGCCGGCTTGGAAGCGCCCCCTCGCCTGGTCGTCAACACATCGGTCGCACCCGCAGATCTGCCGCCGGGATGGGCCGTCTACGAGGAACTCCTCCGGGGCGCCCCTGCCGGGCCGTACGACTTTCCCGACAACATCGTGGAGACCGAGCCGGCTGCCCTGTGCTATTCCTCGGCCACCACCGGTCGACCCAAGGGCGTCGTCTACTCTCACCGGGCGCTCTACATGCACACCACCGCACTGTGCATGGCCGACACCTGGGCCCTCTCCGAGTCCGACACCGTCCTCCCGATCGTCCCGATGTTCCATGTCAACGCGTGGGGCATCCCGTTTGCGGCCGTCTGGATGGGCAGCACAATCGTCCTTCCCGGCCCTGCTCCCAAGGCCGCCGACATCGTGGGCCTCATGCGCGAACACGACGTCACCTTCTCGGCGGCCGTGCCGACGGTATGGTCCGACGTGTTCGGTGATTTCGAGCGTGACGGCAACCTCCCCAACTCGCTGCGCATGGTGGTGTCGGGCGGCGCGCCCCTCCCTGAATCGCTGCTCACCAGGGCTGACCGGCTGGGGGTGCCGCTGGTTCACTCCTACGGCATGACCGAGGCCGCCCCGCTCGTACTCGTCAACCATCGCAAACGGCATTTGGTAGCGCTCGACGAGCGCACATCTGTCACAAGTCGCCTACGTCAGGGTCTTCCGGTACCCGGATTGGATCTCGCCGTCGTACGCGACGACGCGCCAGTCCCCTGGGACGACACCAGCTCCGGGGAGCTCGTCCTCTCCGGCCCCTGGGTTGCCGAGTCCTACCTGGACGACGAGCGCAGCCGGCAGGCATTCCGTGACGGTCGGTACCACAGCGGCGACGTCGCGAAGGTCGACGACGAGGGATACGTGACGATCGTCGATCGACAGTCGGACATGATCAAGTCGGGCGGAGAGTGGATCTCCAGTGTCGACCTCGAGAACGCACTGATGACACACGACAGCGTGTCCGGTGCCACCGTCATCGGCGTCCCGCACGAACGGTGGGACGAGCGCCCCGTAGCCTTCGTAGTACTCACCGCTGCCGTCACCGATGACCAACTTCACACGCACCTTCAGGAGCGAGTTCCGCGGTGGTGGCTCCCCGACCAAATCATCCAGGTCGGTGAGCTACCACTGACCAGTGTCGGCAAGTACGACAAGAAGCGGCTCCGCGAACAGTGGCACACACGCGCCGCCCAGGGTCGGTAAGCGCTGCAGGTTGTTTCAACGCGGTCATCGCTTGTCTCGTGGAGCTTCGTGAGCAATGGGCGCTTCGACGAGGTGGGGGAATTCGCGATCGCTATGGTCCCACTTCACTCACGGGCCGGGTGGGGGATCGGCTGACTCTGCGACGGACGCGGAGTATTGATGGAGAACACGGTGATGACCAAGCCAGCGACGAAGAATGCGCCCGCAACAAGGAATGCGGCGGTGTAGCCGTGCGTCAAGGCACTACTCGCGGCCCCGATGAGATCGGCGTTGCCAGTCGCGAATCCGCGGTAGAGCGTGATCGTCGCATCTGGAAGTTGGCGGTTGGCCGCTGCTGTCGCGATCGTACTGAGCACCGCCAGTCCGAGTGCTCCGCCGACTTGTTGGGCAGTGTTCAACAGTGCGGACGCGATTCCGGTGTCTTCGTCTCGGACGTGGCTGACAGCACCGAGTGTCATGGGCACGAAACTCAATCCGAGTCCCACAGCTGTCAGGAACATCGCGGGCATCAGATGGGTGAGGTAGTCGGAGTCAGGCCTCAAGGTACTGAACCACACCATGCCGGCCGCGCCGATCAGCAACCCGGGGGCGGCGACATAGCGGGGCGCGAAGCGTTCGACGAGTTTGGAACTGGCCGTAGCGGCGATTCCCATGCCGAGGCTGAAGGGCAGGTAGGCGAAACCGGTTTTCACGGGGCTGAAGCCGAGGATCTGCTGCATGTAGAGCGTCAGAAAGTAGAAGGTGGCGAACATGCCCGCGCCGAGGAAGAGCATGGTGGCATACGACCCTGACCGGGACCGATCGCCGAGCAATCGCAATGGGAGCATCGGCTCCCGTGCTTTGGCTTGCCACACAACGAAACCCGTCAGCAGGGCTGCGGAGATGGCAAAACAACTCAGGGTGACGGTGTCGGTCCAACCGTA
>NZ_NHML01000085.1:0-1499 GCF_002165735.1 Rhodococcus sp. NCIMB 12038 | reverse complement strand
GCGCGGTGGTTGAGCCGAGCGCGGAGGTGGCGCCCTGCACGATTACCCGTTGGCCCTCAGCGAAACCGGCACGGGTGAGCTGGTTCATCGCGACCGCGCCGGCGAGTGCCACGGCGACGGCGTCGACGGGACTCATGTCGGCCGGAACCGGGAACACGTTCGTTGCCGGGACCGCCACGAACTGCGCGTACGCGCCTTGCCGGTGCGTGCCGATGATTTCGAGGGTGGGGGAGAGCTCGTCGTAGCCGGCTTGGGCCATCGGGCAGGCAGGATCGGTGACGACCGGGAAGGTGGCGACACGGTCGCCTACCGACACCGCGTCGACGTTCGCGCCGATGGCCGCCACGATGCCGGCGTGTTCGGCGCCGAGGATGTGCGGGAACGTGAATTTCGCGTACGGGTGACGTCCGGAGCGGGCGACCAGGTCCAGCAGTCGCCCGACACTGACCGCGCACACCCGCACCAGTACCTCGTTGGGGGTGATCGCAGGCGTCGGAACGGACTCGGCCTGCAGGACCTGCGGGCCGCCGAATTCACGGAAGGTCACCGCGGTCATCGTCCCCGCGGCCGGGGCCGCCGGGTGCCAATTCTCCCGTGGTGCACGAAGAGTGGGCTGCGAGGAGGTCATTTCAGGACAATCGTGTTGGTCAGTGTGCCGATTCCCTCGATCTCCACGGTAACGACGTCACCTTCGTGCAGGAAATCCTGTCGTGGCATCCCGACACCCGCCGGGGTGCCGGTGAGGATCACGTCACCGGGAGCGAGAGTCATGATCCGGCTTGCCGCAGAGATCAGCTGGTACACATTCGTCACCATCTGCGAGGTGTCGGAGTCCTGCTTGACGGTGCCGTTGACGTCGAGCCGGATCTTCAAGGCGTGAGGGTCGGGGACGTGCCATGCCGGCACGATTCCCGGGCCGATGGGGCAGAAGCCGTTCTGGCTCTTGTGGCCCACCCAGTCCCACTCGAACGCGGGGAACACCGCGCCGTCGCGGTGGAAGACCCCGCGGTCGGAGATATCGTTCGCCACAACGTATCCGGCGATGTAACCAGCTGCCTCGTCGGGGGAGACGCCGGTGCATTCCTCGCCGATGACGACGCCGAGTTCGGCTTCCCAGTCGACTCGGGACCGGCCGTCCTCGTAGATGGCGATGTTCGTGTCGTGGCCGGTGATCGTGGTGGTGGGGGACTTGAGGAAGAAGAAGGGTTCGGCGTCCGGGTTCGGGCGGGCGGTGCCCATCTCCTCGGCGTGGTCGTAGTAGTTGACGCCCGCGCACAGCACCGTGTTCGGGTAGGTCAGGGGGGCGAGGAGGGTGGCGTCTTCGACGACGGGAAGTGCGTCGACGTCGAGGTCGGTCAGCAGGACCTTGTACCGTGACCAGTCCCGGAGAACCGCCATGGTGTCGAGTCCGGCGAGGTCGGCGGGGGCGGAGCGGACCAGTCCGTCGGCGCTGAAGCCGAGGCGCACCTCGTCACCACCGGTGCTGTATTGGACCAGTG
>NZ_NHML01000100.1:246-721 GCF_002165735.1 Rhodococcus sp. NCIMB 12038 | reverse complement strand
TAGTACACGCTTAGGGACCTTAGCTGGCGATCTGGGCTGTTTCCCTCTCGACTACGAACCTTATCGCCCGCAGTCTCACTGCCGCGCTCTCACTCACCGGCATTCGGAGTTTGGCTGATTTCGGTAAGCTTGTGGGCCCCCTAGACCATCCAGTAGCTCTACCTCCGGTGAGAAACACGCGACGCTGCACCTAAATGCATTTCGGGGAGAACCAGCTATCACGGAGTTTGATTGGCCTTTCACCCCTACCCACAGCTCATCCCCTCAGTTTTCAACCTAAGTGGGTTCGGTCCTCCACGACGTCTTACCGTCGCTTCAACCTGGCCATGGGTAGATCACTCCGCTTCGGGTCTAGAACATGCCACTGCAACGCCCTATTCGGACTCGCTTTCGCTACGGCTACCCCACACGGGTTAACCTCGCGACATGCCACTAACTCGCAGGCTCATTCTTCAAAAGGCACGCCATCACCCCC
>NZ_NHML01000100.1:0-241 GCF_002165735.1 Rhodococcus sp. NCIMB 12038 | reverse complement strand
CAAGTCANTCNAAGGCTTTGACGGATTGTAAGCGCACGGTTTCAGGTACTATTTCACTCCCCTCCCGGGGTACTTTTCACCTTTCCCTCACGGTACTAGTCCGCTATCGGTCACCAGGGAGTATTCAGGCTTATCGGGTGGTCCCGACAGATTCACACCAGATTTCACGGGCCCGGTGCTACTTGGGTTTCCATCACGACAGTCATCATGTTTTCGTGTACGGGATTCTCACCCTCTACGA
>NZ_NHML01000018.1:0-77212 GCF_002165735.1 Rhodococcus sp. NCIMB 12038 | reverse complement strand
GAATTCACCCACGCGCTGCGCGCTGGGTCAAGGGTTTAGCTTGTTGCATAACGGAATCCGAAGAAAACAAAATGATCACCTCGGAAGTCTTCATTACCAACGGGATTGGCCGAATCCAGCGGTGCGGAACCGTCCCGTTCGATCACCGCACCGCTGATTCGTTACCTACTGGTCCTGATGGGCCCGCACCGCCGCGGCACGCAGCTGCTCCCACAGTGCCGGGTTCATCCCGTGGTTGAGAAACTGCTCGAACAGCTTCCCGAAGGAGTGCGCGGGATCGAGCGCACGGCCCACGTTCACCGCCTCACGTGCCAGCGCGGCGTGACGGCTCACCCAATGAAACACTCCGGCAAGAATGATCACCGCACCGGCGAGATCATGGGGCAATACCGCCCCGACCTGACGCATTACCTCGGCGGCGGCATCGGCATTGTGTGCGTCGATCCGGGCGAACAGCAGATCACGCACCGGCACATCGTGCATCGCGGCCGCGATGATCGCGGCGTGCTCGTCCGTGACGCTGATGCCCCGCTCCCCCGCTCCGGTGGTTCCCCCCACGTACGGTGCCAACGCGAAATCGTAGGCACGGTCGGCGGCGTTCTGCGGGGCCATCGCGGCCAGAATCACGCGCTCGCGCCCGAAACCAGCGGCCACGATAGCGGCGCGGCCTGGACCATGCTGGGCCGGGGCGAAACTCGCTCGCATCTCGGCGCGGGTCATGAGCGTGGTGGAGCCGACCACGAGTGCCTTGGCGATGATCGGGTGCGCCGCCAGATCGACCGGCATGCCCGGCTGCCCGATCAAGGACCCGGCCCCGTGCCACTGACGCACCAGACCATCGGTGAACACGAACACCGGGGTCACCGCATCGGGGCGAAGCCGCTCGAGGATCGCGCCCACCACATCACCCCGCTCGGCCGGGCCGAACACCACCGCCAGCATCGACTGACTCTCCTCGAACGGTGCGGCGCTCTTCAGTGCGTCCAAGATGCGCCCCGACTCCCGCTCCGCATCGTCACCCAACTGGACCAGCATCACCGCCGCCGGGTGGCGGTCAAGGCTCAACACCGCCACCTCGTCGACCGGAAGATGACCGCCCAACGCGACCGCACCGGCAACAACATCGGACGGCGAAGACATACGAAAAACACTCACAGCAAAACCCCTTTGGGTCGGATGGGCGAGTTGGTCAGACTCACCCGTGGAATGGACTTCCGAACACCCCAGAACCTAGCCGAAGCCTCCGACAAAAACCCGCATTGAACTGCGCCTATGTCCCCGGCACACCCGGTGCCGGGGACATAGGCGCATACAGCTGTGACCGGTGGCCGGTCGGGCGCCGGCCACCGGTCACAACAGCACTGGACTACTGGTCGGCGACACCCTTGGCCACACGTACGGCCGCGCACAACTGATCCCACATCGACGGGTTCAATCCGGCGTCGAGCATCTGCTCCATCACCTGACCGAAGGGGTGATCCGGGAACGCCCCGAGTCCGGCAGAGATCGCCTCCCTGGCCGCTACCGCGTCCCGACCGACCCAGAAGCTGGCCCCGGCCAAGATCAGCGGGGCGGCCGCCGGATACCGCATCGTCACGGCCGCAACCTGCCGCCACATCTCGCCCAGCGCCCGGCCACGCTCGACAGTGATGCCCGACAGCAGCGCATCCCGCACCGGCGTATGCCAGGCCGCCGCCACCAACCGCGCCGCGTGCTCATCGCTGACGCACACCCCGCGAGTCTCGTACTCCACGAGATACCGGGCGATGACATCACGGGAGAGCTCCTCCGCCGCCCTGAACGCGTCCTCACGGCTCATTCGGCGCACTTCCGCTGTGGCGGCCTCGGTGACCGCCTGTGCTCGCTCCTCGCCGAGCTGAGCCGACGCAAACCATGCACGGATCTCCCCACGCGTCTGCAGCCGTACCTTGCCCTCCATCAAGGCCAGCGTCACGACCGGATGCGACGCCAGGTCGCCGGATTCCCACTCCCCCGGCAGCGGATGAAACCGCCGAGCCTGACCCTGGAAGTACGCGAAGACGTGAAACGCCCGATCGGGCGCAGACTCACGCAGCGCCTGCACCACCAGCTCGGCGTGGGCCGGTGAGCCGAACACCACCACCAGAAGCGACTCGATGTCACCGACACGCTCGCGTGCGACCTCGACCCACTCCTCACGATCGGCCCACGACACAACCTCGGGCAGCTGGGCAAGCAACACCGCCCCGAACGCCTCCTCATCGAGAGGAGCCACCACAACCTCCGACATAGGCAAGTGCCCCGCCAGACTCACCGCCAACGCGGCCGCATCCACCGCCGAACTGATACGAATCGGTTCCATCACACAAACCCCTTTTGGGTCGATGAGTGAGCTGGTCAGACTCACCCGCTGAAATTTGGACTTACTGCACCTCGAAAACGAGCCGAACCCAGCGACAAAAACACCCCCGGAACAGCGAAAACGTCCCCGGCACACCCGGTGCCGGGGCCGCCGGCAGAAACTGACTCGGCGGCGCCCAGCGGCCGGCCACGGCTACACGCTGGACACCACCGAGTCACGCTCAATTAGGCTGTGCAACTGAGCCTTTTCCAGTGCGGCATGCGCGTGAGCCGAGCAATACTCGCGCGCGCCCGATCGATCCATTCCGATTGCGCGTCCGGCGCCAGCACTGACCAGTCCAGCCCGGTCAGCGTCGAGCAGTCCAGCGCCGCGACCGTCTCGATCGGCACCAGAAGGCGCCATGCCGCCAGACGGAAGACATCGGCGAACTGAGTGTTCACCGGAGGCCACTCCGAACCAGGCAAGCACTCCATAAAGGCCTGTGCCGCGGCATCTTCCACCCGCCGCGAAACCGGGTAGTGCCGTGAGCACCGAAACTCGCCACTGTGGATCTCGGATCGGAACTGATTCATGACCGGGCGTCCTCCACGTCGACAAAGGTCTCCGCCGGCTCTTCCTGAGCCTCGGCGCGGATATGGCCGCTGAGCTCGTGATACGCAACCTTGTCCGTCCAGCCCCCGTCCACGATCGAAGGGATGCTCACGGTCTTCCTGTTCACACGAACGACCCTGTACCACTGGCCGCGACGCTGAACCTGATCACCCTTCGCGATGTCATCGGGCCCGTAGTTCGTTGCTTGCCCCGACGCGATCTGCTCCGCGCGAACTCCCTCCCAATACGCGATCTGATCTGCGCGTTCCACCATCCGAGCAATAATCGATTCCCGGTAAGCACCCTCGACCGGCGCAGTCTTCTCGACCTGCTTGACTCCCCGCACGACGAACAATGTCCGATTGTGCCCGTCCAAAAGCCGCTGATCTGCACGCTGGCTCGCCTGCAGCGAGTCGATACGATTCTTGACCGTCTCCGGGTTGTACCGAGCCGACGTCGTCACCGCCGCCGACTCAGCCCGCCGCCAAGCCTCCTTCGCATCCTCCTCGGCAGCCACGGCCTGCCCGAGCGTGCGATGCGCGGTCTCGATAGCCCTCCGGTGTCGCCTCTCCGAATGGTGCCCCACGTGAATCGGCTCGCCACCCTCCGGAAGCGCATCGTGTGCGCGCCGGTCAGCCTCCCATGCTTGGTCGGCCTGATCAGCTCGTCGCTGCGCCTTGTCTTCGAGTGCCGCGACGCGGCCGGCCTGACGCTCAATCCGATCGGCCTCGACCTCGGCAGTTGGCCGCGCCGTGGCATCGATCTCAACCCGTACCTCGAACCCAGCAGCGCGCAACGCCGCCGCAGTGCTCTCGATCAAGTGCAACTTCGGCGCCCGATCCCGGCTCCCGCGGATACCCCAGGTCCCGAGCGAACGAAACCACCGCCACCCCAGTGCTTTCAACGCCTCGTTCGTACCATCGCCGCGCGACGTCCCCTCTATCAAGGTCCCTTCGGCCGCACTATGTGAAATCGTCACCATGCCAGAACAACTCCCAAAACAAGGGGGCAGATGGTCAGTCCGCCCTTCAACAGGACAACACCGAATCTACCCCCACACACCGTCAAAAACAGCCCCTGAACAGTGAAAACGTCCCCGGCACACCCGGTGCCGGGGACGTTTGTGTCTAGCGACTGACTGACGCTGTAACCGACTGACTATCTCAGCGTTGAGATCGGCGTTTCCGCGGTCCAGATCCGCCCAGGGACTGCTTCCGGACGCTGTCGAGTGTCGCCCACAGCGCTTCGTTGTCCAGATCGCTTCGGTGCTTCTCGATGGCCGACACGAGCTGGTCAATCACTGCCCGAGCCGGTGGATTGAACGTCATTGCTGCCGCACCCGCCCAGGCGAGCGGTTCGTCCTCGCGCTTCAGGATCCGGTCGAGCGCACCCTCACACCGGTCGAAGAACTTCTCGGTGCGCTTAGTCTGATTGTCATCCTGATCGTTGGCTTCGAGCGCTCCCTCAGCGAGATCGAGAAATCCATTGATGATCCCCGTCGCGCGGTCACGCAGCACCGGGTCGAACCCGAGCGATGACCAGAATCCGTTCCACCGCGTGCGGTAATTGTGGTCCGAACTGAGCGGCACAAGGTGGTCGCGTATCAGCCGGCCGAGGCTGTTCTCGTCCAGCTCACGCAGCTGACGCGCCAAGAGTGCTGGCTTCGATGCCTCGGGCAACGGCTGCGGATCTTTCACGCGCAACCATGGGCGCGGCCCCACCGAATCGATCACGGCAGTGAGCGGCCCGACGATGACCACGAAAGATCGACCTTACGACGGTGCGAGCTCTCGGCGTGATCATCGAGCACGAACTCCGAAAGCAGCGCCTTGGCTCGTTGCTCGACGAAGCTGGCTTCGTTGTCCATGTTCATACCCTTCTCGTTTGTCATCTCAACTCCTTCGACACAGCTAACACCGACAGATCGACCGCCGGCGCGTCGTTCGACCACACATGTGTACGACCAACAGGAAGCAACTCCGGTAGCGGGTGCAACCTCCACGGCTCGATCTCATCGAGCACTTCCTGAGCAAGCACCACACCATGGAAACGCGTCGGCACCGTCGTGACATCGACAATGGAGCCCCGGCGCCGGCACTCGTTCATCGAGCGGGCCGAGCCGTTGCTGATCACAACCTGCTTCCAGGGCTTGCCAGTGATGTCAAGAATCGCCACGACGTGTGGCTCGAGCCAACCCCGCTCACGCCAAACAGGCAAAACTCCTTTGTCCTTCGGGAGAGCGATCTGGGCGATCGCCTCGCGGGCGTAGTCGGCCTGCTGCCGGCCCCGCAACTCAGACTCGGCGGCCGGCAGACGCAGCTGCTCGAGTCGACGATGTGGGACGGCCGCCAACTGTCGGTTGGAGCCGGCCAACCATCGCCTAACGGTGCGCGACGAGACATGCATAGCGTCCGCGACCGCCTGCGCGTCAACACTTCCACGCGCCGTTTCGCCGTAACAGGTCCGGAGCATCGCCTCGAGACGTTTGCGCGTCCAGCGAGGTCCTTGATGGACGACCACAACTACCGTTCCACGTCGAAGCTGTTAATTTGAAAGAACTCCCACCCACCGACGTAGTCCTGCGCTCGCGTGTTCATCCAGTCGGTCATTCCCTTGTCGCCACCGCGTTCATACGCACTCCACATCGCCTCGACCTGGTCGGGCGTCAGCGTCAAGGTGATCAGCCGATCGCGGGCATACTCCCGCGGTCCCGGACCCTGAACAGCATCGATCCTGATCTTGCCGCCGTATTTGGCCAGCGCCTTACCTTGTTTGCTGCTTCGCATAGTCGACATCGCCGCGCGACGTGCGCTCTGCGTAGATGCCGCGCGTTTGGCCTTGTGGGCTAGGGCTTTGAGGGTCTCGGCTCGTGGTTTGGCGATTCGCTGCCGGCCTTCCGGGGCCAGCCAGCGTTCCACGGTGCGTCGAGAGACCCCAAGATCGCGTGCTGCGGCGGCAGTGTTGATCTCGCTCCGTTTGCCGGGCCCGTAAGCGGCAAGCAGCTGAGCCTTGAGGTTGGCGGATCCAGGTCGACCGGAAGTGTCGGCGCCTCGGCGTCCGGTCAGCTTGCCGAAGAATTCCGATTGTAGCTTTCCGCGCTCAGCGCGCAGCACTTCACGCACCGCTGTCTGGGTAACACGAAGTTCCTTGGCGGCTCTTGCGACATTGATCTGGTTGTCCACCACAGAGCCGTAGTCCGCCAGACTGTCGGCGATCCGCGAATAGGCAGTGCGGTTGAGGGGTTTCCGTGCCATCACGAGTCACTTCCAGCGCTGATGTCGGCGGACATCCACTCAGCCGGTGCGATCAGATCCGACTTGCCCCGGTAGCCCTTGCTGTCCAGGTACTGCTGATGTTCGGCGAGGAGTGCGGATCCTTCCGGCTTGTACTGGCCGAAACCACGTCCGAATTGCTTCGGTCCTCCAGGCCACGCCAGCTGGGGATCGGATTCATCCGACACGTAGAGCACGGTGTCCTTGGTGACTGCGACGGGCCATTGTCCGGTGTCTTCGCCGATCTGAGCTATCCGGTACATGATGTTGGCCCGCGACTTGGCGACGATGTGGTGGTGACGCTCTGGTGAATATCCTGGGCGTCCTGCCAAGTGCAGATCGGAATTGAGAATGCCGATCGTGTGCGTATAGATGACTTTGTTCTGTTCGCGAGCCAACTGCGCGTCGAGATCGTCCTTGACGTCCAAGACGGTTCGCGCATCCCGGATCCGTTCGTACCACGGGACGAGGACCCGTCCGTGGTCAGGCCACACGTAGGCCTCCAGAATCTCTGGTTCGTACCCGAGACTGCTGGCGCGTTCGAGGGTGGGTGTAGTCACCCACTTTGGCTCAGAAATTGACAAGCCCATCGGGTTAAGTGGATTCGGGAGCCGCCAGTCCGCGCACTCGGGGATCTCCACGAGCCAGTACCCGGGGAGCTTGCGATCGAACGGTAGTCCGTTCGAATGATGCACAGGTTCGCCGATTGGAAGTTCGAGGCCGGCGATTCCTGCCGCGTACGACCCGCCGCGGTCGAAGGCATGGACGTAACGGCACTTCGCTTCGTCGTCAGACAAGGTCCGTGACCAGTCGATATCCGCTTCGAAGATCTGGAACTTCTTGGCGAACTCGGCATCGGAGGATGCGAATACGCGCTTCCACTCCTTCGGCCGGGCGGCGATCATCAGGTCGATGCCCGTCGATGCCGGGCTCACAGCCCAGGGGAAACGCAGAGCACCTGCAAGCAGTGACAGGCGCCGCGCCAGAACGGCGGGTGCCGGCGAGTCACCAAGAATGGGCATCTCCTTGGGGTCTTGGCTCATGCCGGAGACCAGTGCCACCCAGACACCACGCGTCTCGCCCTTCCACACGCGGGTCCAAGTGCCGAGCCGGTCCCCCTCCTTGCCGCCGAGCTGCCAGCCCTCGGAGAGAGCCTCTGTGACGAACGGAGATTGTGCGGTCAGTTCCTTGATCCGGTCGTTTCGGTTGCGCTTGCCCAAACTGCTGGTGTCGATTCCCACGTGCTGCGCCATCGCGTCGGTGATCCAGATCTGCCCAGGCACCGACCATTTGTCCGACGTCCACGTGCCGAGGTTCAACGTCGCTACGAGTTCCGCGACATCGCCGACATGGGTGATCGGCGCGGCAAGGTCGTGACGGGTGCCATCGGGTAGCCATGCGCCATCGACGTCGAGTACTGCCGCGGGTGCGGTGAAGGTGGTCGGTGCTTCTCCTGCTGCAGGATTCGGCGCCGGGGTTGTCGTGATCGGCTGCTGCGTGGTCTCCGCCGTCGCGACGATGGTCGGCGTTGCTGCAGCAGTGTCAGGCGACGTCGTTTCGACGGGAGCCGACTCCAGCTTGTCCACAACCATTGGCGAATCTTGTCCGACTGTGTCGCCGGTTGCTGCAGCTGCAGATCGGGTGGCGGCGGTGCTCTGCCACCAGCAGGGAAGGTGCATCACCAAGCCGTCGATCTGCCATCCGGCGTCCTCGCCGCCGCACAGGGCGCAGGTGGAAACCGGTGAAATCTGCACTCCATCAGCGAAATGCCCCTCGGCATCGGTCTCGATAGCCATCTCAGGCTCCTGTTCGGAATGAGAGCTGGTCAGGCTCATGACTTCGTTGGACGAATCACCCGAAGCTACGCCGGGCGCTGGACTGTTCAGATCGGCGAGCCAACCGTCGAACAGAGCCGGACCGCTGGGTACATCAGGCGTGGACGAGTTGCTGGAATCGCCGCCGGGTGTCGGGTCACTTGATCCTGCATCGCTGGTTACTTGGTCTTCCGGATCATCGCTACCGAGTAACTTGTGTAGCCGCAGTGCAACCATGCGCTGCCTGCGGTTTTCGCACTTGACCATCCGCTGCACCGTGTACCGCGGCATCCGGCCTTTCCGTTCCTCCGCGATCAGCACGCCCTCGTCATAGAGAGCCCTCAAGGCGGTACCACGATCGATCTGCAAGGTATCGGTCATCGTCTGACCAGTGGTCTTCAACACCTGTTCGAGGGCCATCGGGTCCAACAAGACTTGTGGTTGACCATCGCACGGCCGCGGGTTAGCGACGACATATCCCAACCGAACGCCTCGACCTTCCGCACGCCATCGAGGGGTGCCGTCGGATGTTTCACCCACCACACTGCGCCGCCATCCAAGACATGCAGCCATCGACCAATCCGCTGGAGCTTGCCCGGTGTCGACGTCTTCCACGTAGGCGTGACCATTTCTCAGTGCGTGTACCAACAACTCCCGTACTCGCGCACCGGTCCGCATGGGCAGATCTGGGTCAGTCGCCGCAGCAGCGGCATCAGACAAGCCCATCGTGACCAGGTCCCCGACCTGCGCGACTTCGTTCTCTGTTAACGCTCCGACATCAACAAGGAAACGTGACATCGCATGCCAGCCCGCCCACAGAGACCCCAAAGCGTCTGCCTGACGAACACTTTCACCACTCGTGCGCAAACGCTCGCTATACCGCTCACCTTCGGCAAACGCCTCAGCGCGGACACTATCCAACCGAGGACATAACCACTGCAGGTACGTGGCCATCAACAAGGCACGGCCATGACGGGAATGCGCAGTATCGAGTTCCTTCAAAACATCCAGGTCGATTTCCCGCGCCTGCAACGGCACCACGAGCATCCGCTGAGCTGCAGATCCTGGCCGCGGCATGATCTCGGAGGTAACCAACGCAGACGCGCGTGGCGGGGTTCCGTCCAGAACACCGAGACCATCACGTGTGCTTCTCGAGCGTTGCTCACCGTTGTGCACCATGCGAGCGAACTCTTCGAGCGCCTTCTGCGCAGTCCCGAAATCTCGAGTTGGTGCGACATCGTCCGCCCAGTACAGAGCGTCTTTTGCGGCGTTAAGCTTGATACGCAATGCATTCAATGTGTCGCCGTTGCCCGACATCGATGTCGCCGGTCGCCGGCGATCCCATTTCTCTCCCCAGTGGTGCATCGCCAATGACGCGAGTGATGTCTTGTAGCTGTTAGGCGATCCGACCAACGTAAGAACCCACGGGTTCGGACCCAATGCGGACCTGAATACCTGCCCAAGTAGAGCGGCCGAAACCCGCGTCGGGGTGCGTTCGAGCATCGAGCCGGAATGAAGAAGGAATGCTTCTCGGATCCTTACTGGGTCGGGCGTCGGTGCGGGAAGGTCATACATCTTCAGGGGGCCGGTCAGCAGAACGGGGGCTACCCGTCCACCGTTCTCGTCGATGGCTCCCCCAGCATGAACGAAGAACCACTTTCCCTGATCATCGCGGCGCCACCCGGTGGAGCGGTAACGCACCACCCGTTGGATTTCGCGCCCACCTGCGCCCTTGAGTGCATCTCGCAGCTTCGCCACTCCGCTGGGGCGAGAGTCGTAGGCAGGCGGACCTGGCAAGGTATCGACCCAGCCGCAATCCCGGTACTCCTTCGCCGGGATCCGAATCCGCAGAAACTCTCGGCTCTCCGGATGGGTGTAGCCGATAACCACTGCGGTGAGTTCTTGAGGTGCGGCGGGGTTGACTTCACTCTGACCGGCCATCGCCGCTCGGCCCATCAACTCCGGCTCGTCGACGTCAATACCCGCCTCGGCAATTTCGAGATACTCCATCTCAACGATCCGGGCATCGAGGTCCAGTACGAGTTTCGCCTGTTGATCACCGCTCTTGGTCGTGACGATTTCGACCAAGTTCCCGTCAATGATCCGATACACCGGAGCGATAACATTTCGCCCCCGGATCGTGTTCAGCGGCGTAACGAGGCTTTCCGAGCCAGACCGGACCGACTGTGAATCAACTGGGCTGAGCGACTCCTGAACCGCACCCGGTACGGGCTCAAGCTCGGGATCTTGCAGAATCGGCGGAATGGGAACTCGCGCGACATCGTGTGCCGCTCGCGCTGCAACACGCGCAGCACGCCATGCGGTCATGGCATTCTCGACCGCTTCTCCCGCCCAATCGGTGCCTTCAGCCGCGGCCTGCTGTCGAACTTTGTCCAGAAGTTCAGTCAGATCTTCGAAACGTCGCTCCGATTCGAGCGCCCAACGTTGTGCGCGTCGGAACTCTTCGTCTCCGTCCCGCCCATCTGCACGATCAGCTCTGGCGGTCGCCTCTGCCAGCGCAAGTTCGATTAGAGCTTGCTTCTCGATTACGTCGGCAGCAAAGCCGTGGGCAGCGACCTCCCCAGGCCGAACAGGGATCAGACCACCCCACGTCGAGTCGGTCAACCATTGACCGCCATCGACGTGGTCAGTGAAATCAGATTTAGGTGCCGCCAGTGCGGACAGCAAGAGCTGGACCTGGGCACCACTGCCACCCAATAGAGATGCGAGTTCGATACCCCGCTTCCATCCGACGGAGTCGCGATCGAGCACTACGCGAACCTCAGCGCCTTCGAAAAGGTCAGCACACGAGAGAGGGAAGTTCAGTCCGCCTTGAGCATTGGTCGTGGCAACCAGTCCAAGCGACTCGGCTGTCTCGACATCCTTCTCCCCCTCGAGTAACCACACAGGCGAATGGCTCGAGATTGCCGACAGCAGTTCCGGCAGTCGATACAAGACCGGTTCAAAACCCTCCGGCTTACGCTTGCGCCGGGTCCCTGCGGCATCCACGAAAACCTGTCGGAACTGCTTGTGCCGGCCAGCTTCACAGCTCGTGCATTCCTCTCGGATCACTTCCTGCACCAAGGCACCGTCGGCTGATACGTACGGGTAGACCTTGACCCGATCCCACCGGTGTTGCGCGTCCGGTGTTACGTCTGGGAACGCGATTCGGGCGGGCAGTCGTCCTCCCTTCGGCCTACGCCGCCCAGCACCACGTTGGTGCGGAGATCGGCCTACGCGTGTGAGCGCGTCGCGACCAAACAGCGGTTCGTCGAAGAGATCGGTCATCGACAACCCCAGGCCGTCGGCGATCTCCGAGACGGGAGCTTCACAGCCGTGGCAGTGAAGCAGCACCATTCCTCCCCGATGCCCATCGACCCAGGTCACTGACATCGACGCGTGACGGTCGCCATGTATTGGGCACCGTGCCATCAGTTGGGTAGAGCCGCGTTCGGTCACCCCGCCATTGCGTTCGGCAGCAGCACGAACCCGGTCGAATGACGACATCCGGCCGTTCTCAATAGCTCCAGCAGTGATAGCAGTCACGAAGCCGCCTCAGACACACGCGCCAGGAGATCTGGCAAGCGCGGTGCGGCCCGGGTTAGTATGGGCACAGGTCCCCTCCAGGACTCGTATTTATGAACAAGGTCCCCTCCAGGACTCAGTTCGTAATCAACGGATCGAAGGACCCCCGCAGGCCGCCAAGCAGTGGGGGTCTTTCGCTATTTATGGCCAGGTCATGCCGAGATTGAAAGTTCGTTGTCGGACGAATCGCAGACCGCATAGCGCTCGTCGTGGGCCCGTAGTTTTTCCGGGTCCAACTTCTTAAGGATGTAGTCGGGGACATCCAGGTTGTACGCACGGGCCATGACGAGCAGGGCGTAGTCGCCGAGTTCAAGTCCGAGCTCTTCGGCGCGTGCTTCGTAGAAGCTGTGCTGTTGAAGGGGTGCACGAACTGATATGCACTTGCGCGTTCCCTTGTGTGGCCGTCCCATGCGATGAGCCTAAACAGAAACTGCTTCGGAAACGTCGAAGGTCGTGTTGTCGGTGTGTCGCCGTTCATCGTGCATCCCCTCACCTTCACCAAAAATCCGCTTCTGGTTAGAGGAAGATCCTTCGGCCCAACGCTGTGTGACAGATGGGAAACAAGATCTTCGTCGCCGCATCATGCCGCGGAGCATGGACTGTTTCACCAAACTCGCCCGACCGCGGTTTCAGATGAACAACTACTCCTACGTGTGACCTGCGGGGCCAATCGGTGGGGAGTGGGGGGAGTGGGAAGAAATACCTGATCAAACGGTAAAACCCACTCCCCACGGCGGTGGGGAGTGGGGTGGGGAGTGGGGTGGGGAGTGGGTTCAAAGACACCCGAAGTGCCTTCGCCTGCACCACCGATGAGCTGTCGGGAATCGACTGAAAGGTAGGCGGCGAGGTTCTACTCCCCCGTCGCCCTACCCCATCGTCACTAGCGAGACACCGTCCGAAGATGTAGCGACAAGACACCAGCAAGAAGCCGGCTCCGGGACTTCGACCCGACCACCTTCACCTGAGCATCAAGCCAGTCCCGCTGAGCCGTCGTGAACCGGAACCACGTCTCAACGGGACCCTTGACCGCAAATGGCTCCTGATGCACGGGGATCCCGGCCGCGGATCGCCCGGCCACCGGCTGGAACAGGCTACGAAGTCCCGCGATCCCCACAGAATCGAAGGCCTCGATAACGACATCAGCGTGATCACATCTACGCTCGGCCGCGCGGCTCTGCAGTGCATCACGCGTGGCGCGATCCAGGTAAGCCGTCACGGTCACCTTCCCAATTTCCGTCGGAGGTTCGCCATCATCGTCGGTGACCGGAGTCGGGTCCGGGGCCGGCTCATAAATGGGAGCCTGCTTCTCGGTCGGTGTGGGTGCGGGTGGTGGGGTTGGTTCTGGCTTACTGACCGGCTCGGAGCGAACGGGCACGGGCACCGTAGAAGTAGGCGCGGGTGATTCGGCCAGAGCTTGTGGCGGCTCCTGCGCTGCAGGCGCCTTCTCGACAGGCCGAGGCTCCTCCGCGGCTGGTTCTACCTCGGTGACCGGGGTAGAGCGCCGCGGCTGGGTGGGGCTGCCAGCAGTCGGAAGGAGGCCGGCCAAACCCTCCGCTCGGTTACCTTTCGGAGCGAAAGCACTGGCAAGGCTCTTGCGACGAGGAGTGCTGGTTTCGGTCATGCCGAAGCCACCTCCTCGCTGATGGTCGACAGGCGCACGAGGATTTCGCGTGTCAGTTCTGCGTAGTCCTCGGCCAACCCGGACGCATTGCGCGAAAGTATCTGATCCGTCGGTTTGGCGCCCTTCTTCAAAGCGGCGAAACGTGCGACTTTGGCGACTTCGGTCTGCTGTTCCAGCTCATGGACCAACAAGCCCTCCCGGCGGGCATCATAGGCAGTAGATTCCATCGTCCGGATCCGGGATTCGAAGATCGGGGCGGCATCCCCGATCATCTCGTTGACGGATTGACGGATCTTCGCCGTGAGCTTGGTTGAGCGCGAGCCCACACCGAACAAGCAAATACCTGCCAACTGCAGCCGCGGGTTGACAGCTGGCAGATTACGGTCTGGATCACCATCCCGTGTCGCCGAGAACTGGCCGGCAATAGTTTCCAACCCGTCGAGGCTTGCGTCGTCCGCCCTGACCGGGATGACCACAGCCTGGACGACCTCCATCAGTGCCTCCATGATGGTCAAATCACCGGGCGGAGTGTCGAAGATGATCACGTCATAGTTGCGCGCAACCTGCAGGAGCATGGCGCGAACGAGCTGTCCGAGCCGCTTACCACCCTGACGCTGCTGCCGGGAAACCATGACGGCCGCCAGGTCGAACATCGCGGGACCACCCGGCACCACGTCGAGATTCTCGCGGCCCCCGACATTGTGGACGATCGGAGGCGCGGACCCTTGCAGGAGCGCGGTGAACAGTTCAGATCCGTCTCGCTTGTCGTAGCCCAGATCGCGGCACAGGTTCCCCTGGGGGTCGAAGTCACCGATCAGAACTCGGTATCCGGCGGCGGCAAGGAGTCCGCCGCAGTTGGCGGCACAGCTTGTCTTTCCCACTCCCCCCTTGCCGTTGAAGAAACCGAACGACACCGGCAGTTCCTGCTGCTCCGCAGTTGAGGTCTCGACGACATGCATGGACATGGCAGTTCTCCCATTGGACTTTGGTTGTGACGAGTGGTTCCCAGTGAAGCTAGCAGGATTCCTGGACAACTTGCTGTATGCCACGCGGGGTGAACCGTAGGTAGATCTGCGTGAGCAAACGCGTGAGATGCGACGGGGTCAACCGTATGAGGTAAGGCGGGTGGTCAAGCGTGGATTTAAGCGTGATGTCTGGCGTGATTATAGGCATGCCGGCCAGTGTGAAAACACGCGCGTGAACAGGCATGACAGACAGCGTGAGTTCAGGCGTGCTGACAGGCGTGTAGGCCAGTGGGAAGACACGCGGATCTAACTGTAGGTAGCAACGCAGGTATGCATGCGTGTGAATTCGCGTGGCGACAAGCGGGATAGTCAGCGGGACACAGTGCAGTGGTTAACGCGTGTGAAGCTGCATAGATAGCTACGTGACATCATGCGTGAAGATCTGCGTGAAGCCACGCATGGTGTCATGCAGGATGCTGAGCGGGACAACCTACGTGGACGTAGGCGTGATTAACCGCGATGGATTGCACGTGACTGCATGCCGGTAACCACACGTGTTGGAGTAAGTGATCGGACACGGAAGGCGATGCCGGTACGTGCGCGTGAACTTGACCCTGTCGTCAATGCGGGCAACACCACTGGTTGTAATACGTGAGCAGTTCCGTGCGCCGCTGCTGGTTCGAGCACGAGGGGGTGAACTGAATCAGATGCGTGATGGGGTGCCGTAATGCGGTGCTAGGCACAGTGCGTGAGAGCACACTGGCGCCCGAGCGGAAAACTCTGCGGATCGAACGTCGAGTGCGGCACAGGGCAAATGCCCCGTTGGGATGGGTCTACGCGCGTGGACGTATGGGGAAGCCTTTGCGTGAACAGATGCGTGAAGAGGTACAGACTTGCGCTCTACCTGTACTGATGCGGTGTTCTGCGGGGATCGCCGACGACGCCGCGCTGGCTTCGTTGGAGGTCTACCCGATGACTGAGGCCCGCCACAGTGAAGACGCCGATCGCATCGGCAATGTCCTGAGCTCGACGATATCCGTCGAGCTCGACAACGAGGTCGATCAAGGTGTCCTCGAGAATGTTCTCGGCGGCCGTGTACAGGTCCCAGAGTTGCTTGAGCTCCCAGGCCCGGATCAAAGGGTTCGAGAAATAGAGGCCGTCGACAATCCGTTGAACCCGATCCACCTGGGTGTTTGTTCTATCTGCAGGGCTCGACCAGGTCGCGAAGTGAGAGCTGGCCGAACAGTCGTCGACTGTCGAGTCCAGTTCGATGGCGACAGCGACCCAGGAAGTTGGGCAGATGAACCGACGCGCCTGCCTTGCAGCCTCTCCGAACGCGCGTTGGCAGACTGCGGCATACTCAGTGGCAGCACGCCGGCCCAGATTCAACTCGCGCAGATCCATCAGTGAGGTGAAGTCCTGGCGCCCGTGGGTGAATTCTGTAGCCGCGAGGAGCGCCTCACTGCCACTCCATTGAAAGCGGGACTGTCTGTATTGATCGCGGTGCCAGCGCAGATCTTCGATCCACGGACGGCCAAGCTCGAGGCCCTCACCGTTTGGCACCGTCATACGAACATGATGACATCGGGCGATAGGTGTGTCATCCATAGTTATGCAATCGTCCCAAACGTTTCTAAGGCATAGCTCTAGCGCACAACACATAGATACCGAGCATGAAATCAAAGCATCTAGAAAAACGCGCAACTAGTGCAACATGTGCCTCCCTGAAGCGTCCAAGGAGCATACCAACAGCGTCCCACACTCGATTATTAGTACAAGACAACGTAAACTGCCAGTCGTCCCATAGTCTAACAAGACTAATTAGATGCAAGACTGGGACGGTTATGGGACGAGGCTGGGACCCTATTGAGGCCGATTGCGCAGCACTAGTCGGTACCGCTCATGCGAAGTTGCGCTACTCTCTTCGGCGTATGTCAGTGTGGTCTATGTTCTTCTTACAACGTCACGTTTAACGTTGAAAGCGCGCCCTTCATGCACTGTTGGTCGTATGCACTGTTGGTCGAAGTAGTCCAGCGCGGACTGTATAAAGCACATCAAGATCATTTGGGTTCGAGCGGGCGCGCCTCGCTCCCTGTTCAGCATCGGAGTACATCGTCGTGACGCAGGAACATGGTCAACCTCGAGCCACCGGGGGACACCGTCCGTTAGCTTCGACCTTTCGGTCACCGGCTGCTCGATCGGTCGAACACATCGCATCCCAGTTCATTGAGGGTGGGGAGGATTCGGGAGTTGACGAGCCGTCTCGGGATGCGCCACCCGACCGAGGGCCCGTGGTGACGGATCCGGACAGCGGAGGGAAGTCGTCCAGCGTTCGAGTGCCGGCAAAGTGCCACGCGAAACTCGAGCAGCTTCGCGAGCAGACAGGAATGACCAACGGTCAGATCTTCATTGTCGCGATCGAGGCGACGCACGACCGTCTGCCCGAGTTGTTGTATCCCGGTGGCCGAATCGGGGGAGGGCTCTTCGCACCCCGAGGTATTCGCGCCAAAACGTCACGTGACGATGCCGAGACGCAAGTGACATACCGCCTGTTCAAGGCGGACTTCGATGTCATCGATCAACTTGTCATCGATCTTGCCGCGAAGTCGCGGTCGCATCTGATCACAGCGGCCCTGACGGGGTACTTCTTCGGGGACGACGAACGCACACAGGCGGCAGAGTAGCGCCGACGAGCCCTACTTCTTATTCGCGACTACCCAGAGCGCAAGGACAATCATCGGCGCAACAGCGACGGGGACGGGGACGGCGAGAAGTGAGTGGACGGTCGTCCCGGTTGCGGCGACACCATCGATCGCACTGACGAGAAGGGCCCCAAGAACCCACAACCCTGCAATATGCCGGCCGCGAAGGCGCTGGAAGATTCCGAGGATTCGCGGTGGGATCTGGAGATCGCGTCGGAGCATCTGGCTCTCAGTTCGTCATCGGGTCGACACTGGCAGTCTGACCCCCAGCTGCGAAATGTTCGAGCGCGTCGAAGCAAGCGACGGCCGCCTTTGCCATCTGAGCGGCGCTGTGGCGGGCGTTCCTCACCGAAACGCCCCAAAGGTTGCACGTCTGTTCGGCAGTGGGTGTGTGAGTCAGTGGTATCCCTAGAGCGCCAGCTGTCAATTGCCTGATATCAGCGCTCTGATACCAGGTGGGGGAGAGGTTGACCTCGGCGAACAGTCGGGTGAGCAATTGCGCGTGCTCGTCGGGGTTGAATCCGCCGGCGATGTGCCCCTCCATGCTGCTCGCGAGAGTCCGGAGACCGAGTACCGCAGTTGCGTCCTCTGTGGCTCGCTGTGACTCGGAGAGGTGATGTTCCAGTACCTTCCGGTGCTCGTGTCGATGGCAGCGATGTCCCTTACCTGGGGAATACCGTCACCGCCTACTGATGTCGTCACGTGTACTACGAACAGATCGCGACCACGGTACTCGAACTGTGAAGGGGGAGCCATGGCGTGCAGGGTCGGTGCGGACCTGGACTGCTTCGTTCTCGATGGGTGTCTTGCCCACCGGGGCCCAGAGGGGTCTGCGCCCGACTAGCCCGTCGTCTTCGTCCGATTAGTGGGAAAGTCCGCAAGAACTGCTTGGACGAACGCCTCGTATTGAGTCTCGGCGAATCGAGCGAAACGAGAAGTTAGGGCGACTCCGTCGTATCGTTGTCCATCGATCTCGATCGAGGTGGTCGGCTGATCGCTGCCGACGATTGAGTACTCCGAGATCGGTCGATGGGTGACGATGTCACGCGTCCGCTTTAGAAGGCTCCGAGCCGCCGATCCAGTGACTTCCGCGCGCCAGCGTTCCTGTTCGGCGTGCAGCCGAACACCATGGCTCTTAGCATTACGCAGGTGATCTAAATCTGATTCCCTGCCCCCGTGGGCGTCGTATTGGCCAGACTTTCGCAGCCGATAGGCCGCTGCGGCACAGAGGTCCAGACATGTCATCGCTGTGCGTGAGGCGTAGTCGACCGGCGCCAACATCAGGATGTTGAACTGTTCGTTCGAGAGGCGCTCCTGCATTTGCTTGTGTCCGTCCGGCTCGCGCGCCCATTCGGCCATCCCGGCCGCGAGCCGGACGAAGCCGACCTGGAAAGCCGCGGACGATACGAGATGTGACGCGGCCTGGTATCTGTCGCCGAGCTGACTGAGCCGAACGGAGACGAGGTTCGCGAGATTTAGCTGCTTCACGTTGACGGCGGAGTCGCCCATCTACTCAGTCTGGCAGTGGGTGCGTTGCGTACAACAGGGTCTTGCCCCGGATGGCCCGGGCGAGGAGGACCCCGTCGGCACTCGGCGGGGTCCTCCTCCGGCCATTCTGTTCGGAGTGGCAGGCGCCGCTAAGGATTCTTGAGGTTCGCGAAGTACGACCGTAGGGCTTCGGTGGACGGTGCTCGCTTACAGGCATGACCGTCCGGATACCCACCGGGGAAACGGAGTACCTGCTGCGGCCAGGGGATCGCAATGTAGATCTCGGCGACTGCATCTGGGCCGCCAGAGATGCGGATGTGGGCTCCATCCGGTTCAGTGGTGAGGATGTGGCCAGTGCCGTGGTCGCACAATGCGGGTAGGGCATGGGCAGCCCTCGCTGCAATAGCGTCCTCGACAAGGACGGTTGGGTATCGCACAGTGCAGTCACAAGGCGTCTGGAAGGCGGTCAAAGCACCCTCGGCTCTATGCGGGGCCAGGGCATTGCGATATCCCGGTGGCAGCCCTTGGCGCAACCCGTGTCGGTTCTCTTCACCCTGATTCTTTCCGTTTCCCATGGTCGGAGAGTAGAGGAATAGAGGGCGGGCGGCCTGACCTACGCTTGCGATCAGCGTCATCAGAAACGACGGCTTCGGGGATGCCGAATGATGAGACACTCACATCGTGGTGAGAAGATACGGCAGCGACCAGGATGTTAAGGCCCGACTTGACGTTCGACATCATGACAATGAGGTGGACGGATTCTTCGTCCCGCTCGTTCCTCCCGACGACGACCCAAGTGCTGCTGACGGGACGCGGATACTCAACTTCTCAGGTGACAGTTCGGAGCTGCGTATCTTCCCTATCTACACGTTTCCGGACAACGAGAAGTATCTTGAGCCGAAGTACCCGCAGATTCACACGTTGACGATGAGCGTGCCGGATACGGACGTCGGCGTTGTTGATTTCAGGGAGCTTCTTCTCGAGTGGCTGCCGAGCGGTTTCGTCACGGACTATAAATTTGGTCTGGGGCTGGTCAAGGACTGCAATCGCCTCGTGCGACTGATCGAGAAGCACACCGAGTGCGACGAAATCTACTTCATGGGAGGAACGAACGTCGCGGTGGCCGGGAAGCAGCTGCTCCTCGGCCTGGAACGCTTCGAGGCGATTCTTTCAGAGATCCGGCGAATCAACAGCCGCGGTTACGACGGTGCTGCGCGGGTCAAAGATGCATTCGTTCATAACGCACTGGCCGCTACCCTCAGCCTGGAGCCGGCGGTATACAGCCTCGGCCGCCACCCGGTGTCGCAGGTGCTGACGAAGGCCGCTGATGGCGTCAAGGAACTGACCGAGCAAGAGCAGGACGCGCTGATCGACACCTTCGCATCCGAGTCCGCTGCACTGGCGCGGACACGGCCGGAGACGTTTCTGAAGCTCCACCGCGACGTCGAGCTCGTGAATCTTGATCGACTCATTCAGTCCTACGAAGATGCCCTGGCTAGGGGCAAGAAGGAGGGGTTCTGGCAGAACTTCTTCGATAACAACGCCTTTGCACTCCAGCAGGTGTTCGGCACGCCAATGGTCAGTTTTCAGTCGAGTGCCTCTGTCGGTGGTGTCGGATTCGCCGGTAGTGGCGGCAAGGTTGCCGACTACCTCCTCAAGAATCCACTGACCAATAATGTTGCGCTGGTGGAGATCAAGAAGCCGTCGACGTCACTGCTCAACACTAAGGAGTATCGAGGGGGTGTGTTCGGTCCGTCCAAAGATCTCGGCGGCGCCGTGACGCAGGTGATGGATCAGGCGTATCAACTGATGACTTCCTTCGCGGGCCTGAAATTGGCTTCGCGGGCGGATCTGGAGGCATACGCGGTGTCGTGCTTCGTCGTTATCGGGCGAACTCCATCTTCGGATGACGAGCAAAAGTCGTTCGAGATGTACCGAGCAAACTCACGGAACGTGAAGATTGTGACGTACGACGAGATCCTGGAACAGCTCAAGCTGCTGCGTAAATTCCTTCTCCCGGAAGACAGCGAGCGCTAGCGGCGAGGGACCCGAGACGCCGAGAGAACGGCGGACCCCGAGGCGGGACGGTATCGAGTGATCGTCTGTCTGTCTCGGAATCGATTCGAATGAGAGACGACTCGAACTAGCGCATATCCCTATACTTCACGTCTGATCCCATACGTTTGACCGGACGAGGCGGGACGCAGCGTCGCAGTGTCGGGGTGGCCGGCCAATGTTCTGTCGACGTATATCGGACGACCGCCATTTCGATGATGAACGACCGGTTTAGGCCACGGCCTTGGCGATTGGCTCGCGGAAGTGGTTGGTCATGTCCTGTAGGGCCGTTGTGCCTGATACATCGACGACGAGTTCCCCGTAGTTCTGGTGAGTTCCGGACCCGATGAATGAGGCGAACTTCAGCCCTTCGGCACCGATCTGGGACAGGGCGTCTGCACCGTCAGAGCCTGCCAAGGCGGTGAGGTTCGAGGCGAGCCCTCCAAGGTCCCCAGCCTGTGACTGCTGGGTGATCTGCTGTCCGGTCGTCGTGGCCGCAGACACTGAACCGAGCTTGGATGCGTCGGTCTTCTGGCCACCGCTGAGTGTGCCCACCGCGATCTTCGCGAAGTCGAGGATGTGGGGGAGTGCGCCGAGGCCGGCTCCGATGATGTCGCCGGTCTCGATGGCGTGCCAGAGCTGCTTTTGGAGTTCGCCGGCGGTGTTGGCCAGACCGATGATGTCGAGGTTCCCGACGAGGCCGACGATCATCGAGATGATCTGTGCGGCGCCGGAGGGGTCGGGAATCATCGCGATCAGGGCCGCCGCGGTCTTGTAGTCGAGTCCGGCGGGGAGCTTGATGAGTGGCTCGAACAGGAGGTTGATGCGGTCGAACTCGGCGTGGACTGCCTTGACCTTGGCCATTGGATCGAGACCCGGATCGAGAACAATGTGTGGGATCCGGTTGAACAAGATGTCGAGGACTGCAGGGATGTTGTTGGCGAGGTCGAATGTGTTCGTCCCGATGTGTGTGACCTGGTTGATGAGCACGCTCGGCTTGATGATCGAGAGGGCGTCCGCCGCGAGTGAGAGACCGTCGGCCGGAGTGGCGGCCAAGGGGGAGACCTGGTTGGACAAGGTGTCCACCGATGTCTGCAGCTGCTGCACCTGATCTGGTGTGGAGGCGTTCTGAACAGTCTGCGCGATGGTGTCCGCGGCCTGAAATGCACTCCTGAGGTCGATGCCTTTGACCTTGTCGACTATCTGGCCGGCGGCGTATTCGGGAGTGGATGCGTCCGCGGTCATGAGCGTCTGTTCCACGGCCGGATTCTGGGATACCCAGCTGGTCGTATCGGCCACCGGAACAAGGGTGTTGGCAATAGCTGCCGCCGCCGATTCCATACTCGCCAGGTCCGGAGCGCCGGACTGCAGCTGGTGCTGCAGGGTCTCGATGTTGCCGGCCAATCCCGGAAGATTGACCTTCGAGTAGTCGGACACCAAGGCGTTCTGCAGACCCGCGGTGGTGGGTTGAGATCCATCGCTCTGCTGCGGGCCGGAAGCAGTCGGAGGCTGCGCAAGCACTCGTCCAAGTCCTGCGAGCAATCCATCCTTGCCGGCATTGGTCGAGCAGTAGAGGTCATCGGGGGCGCAGTACGAACGCGTGACTGCGGCTGTCTTTCCGAAGCCGCCCGGCCTGGCCCCCGCGATCCCGACACCGTCGACGGGAGGACCGACGAGAGTGTTGTCGCTATTCGAACTCTGCCGTGGGTCGGCAACAAGACCGACAGCGATCAACTTCTCTGCCGTGATCGGTCCCCTGTCGTGTCCGATCAACCATGCCAAGTCGCCGGCCACGTCCGCACCCTGGCTGTAGCCGCCGAGTGCGAACAGGGTGATCGGGCATTGCGTTGCACGGGTCTGCATCACGCGCGCGCCGGCCGCGATGCCAGATGCCTTACTGGTGCCATAGGTCTTGCCCTTGTTGAAGGCGGACGCTTCGTACGCCGGATAGGTGATCTTGATGGAGCTGCCGAACAGCTGGGAAAGAGGATCGGTGACCTGCTTGAGCAGACCTTTCGCGACGTCAGGATTAGCGGTCGAGTCCGTCTCGAACGTTCCCGGCATCATCACCACTTCCACTGCCGGGCAGCCCGATGATGCCGGCGCCGCCCCGGCCTGACTTGGCGATATAACCGCGATGAGCGAGGCGAGGAGTGCAGCGAGCAGGGAGGCGACGAGCAGGGCAACCCGGCCGCTGTCGTTGGCGCGACCGCCCGCAGAAGTTGGTGTGTGAAGGTGCGTCATGAGTGTTTCTCTTTTCGTCAGCGATACAGCGCCGGCACGATGACCCGACCGCTGTCGATATGAGTGGTGATGTCGCGGGGGAGAAAGTCAGCGACAGTGAGAGCGACTCTGCTCATCACATGCGAGGACTCGGCGAGCAGTCCGGGACGAGCGATTATGGGGTGGGTGAGTGCAGCATCGAATCCTCGCGTCGCTTCGAGGAGCAAGGACGTTTCGGTCAGAAGAAACGCCGCCGCGATGAAGACCATGCCGGTGAACAGAGGCGCGAAGCTACGGGTCATCAGGTCGCCGCAGTAGTAGTTGCAGTCCGACGACGACCGCGTGCAAACCGGGGTCGAGAAGGCGGCTGGTTGGAGGCGACGACACTTTTGCGAAGGCGTGTGACCGCGCGGTAGAGCCGCTGGCGAAGCGCTGCCGGAGTCATCCCAATCTCCGCGGCGATCACGGCCAGGTCGCAATCGGTCTGCTGGAGGTATGCCCGCTGTATCAGGGTGCGATCGAGGTCGTTGATGACCTTCTTTTCGACCGCCCAGGTGAGCAGAGCCGGAGCAGAGATGTCCGCTTCCGGTTCGTTCTCAGCACTGTCGGACTCGTCCATGACATCGGAGGCGGGGATCTCGTGGGCGAAGGTTTCCTCGCGCGTGATCTTCTTCAGCGTGTGCAGGAAGAGCGCCGCGTAGACGTTCTCACCGGATGGCCTGTAGGTGGCGATAAGTGACATGAACGTGGCCACTGTGGAGGCCGCTCTCTCATCGCACGCGTGATACCGATCGTGCCCACTGACCCGTGCGTGGCGCGTCAGGGAGATGAGCTTGCCGAGCATCAGCTGCAGTAGCGCTCGCCCGGCAAGGGCGCTTCCTTCCTGATGCAGTGTCAGCAGCGCCAGAAGCACACCATCACGATCTCGGCGGTGCGCCGCGGCGAGATCGTTGAGATCCGCGACCTCACGGAGCGCCGCCTGGCTCACCGACCACGTCAAGACTTCGGCGGCGGGGCGAGCGCAGAGGTACATCCACTCGGTGTTCAAGCGGCTGTACAGATTGCTCTGCGCGGTGCTGCGAACCGGCGTGGCCGGTGAAGCTGTGGTGGCGGTGGGTGCGTGGGTGGACGTTTCCACGATCGGTCTCCTCTGGGCGCGGGCGAGGTGGTCTCGCGCCCAGTACAGCAACCGGATATTGCCTCTGACCTGTGTGTTTGTTGTTGCCGGAGGGGTTCTCGTTATTGCCGGGGCGTTGTTGCCGTGACGGTTTCGGCTGTGCGGCGGTGGGCCAGGGAGTGCCCCTCACGTGCGCTCTTTCGGCTGAGGCAATAACCCCTTGGTGACTGCAGAGAAAACTTCAAAAAGTTTCGCGAGCGATGTCACTCAAGCCCCCGGATCCGGATCTTCCTCCAAGTAGAAGCCCACTTTTTCTGTGTGGCGCTCTTCCACACCCCAGTCGCCAGGAGGACCGGATGCACGAGCTCGACAACTCGCTGCAAGCCCAGCTGCACGATCTCGGCTACGTGCACGCCGTCACCGAGGAGATCCGCCGAGTCGCGGCAGCCCTGGCGGTGAACCCTCTCGATGAAGAGGCGAGCACTTCGCTGTGGCTGTTGGTGTTCGTCGAAGCGCCGGCCGCGCGCGCCGCGCTGTCGCGGGCGTCCGCATTCGACGTCGCGGATTCCGTCTCCGATTGCCGAACGTCCGACCCGACGACTGAAGCCGGCATCCGATGAAAATCGACCTCGCGAAGATCAACAACTTCGGCCGCAGCCCCAAGAGCAAGACCGATCCCGCGACTGAAAATAGCGTCGACTCCGTTGTCGACGAAGCCGAGGAGTTGGCGCGCGCGGAGCGTGCACAGTGGGGCCTTCGGCAGGTGTGGACCACCCGACTTCTCAAGGCAGGAATCCTCGCCGCACTCGGCGCCGGAATAGTTGCCCTGATCCTCGTCGTCTTCGGATCCTCGCCCACCTCGAACCTCACCGACAACGCCACCGAGGACACCGCAGACGTCGACACAATCGGTCAAGCGAAAGCCGAAGATCTTGCTCGGCAGTTCGTCGTTGCCTGGCTCCAGGCATCGCGTGGGAGTGAACAAGAACTCGATCATTTCGTCTCGGGAAGCCCCCGCCTTCCGACTGCGCCGTTGTTTGCCGCGACTGATCCGGCCGTCGCGTCGATCGAGTACGAGCAGAAGTCACGGACATACGCGGTGACGGTCTCGGTGTCAGTTCGAGCCGCCTCGGACCCGAATGCGGCCACAGTTCGTCGCTACTTTCAGGTTCCGGTTGTGGTTACCGAAGCGGGCGTGAGGGCCGCCGCACTCCCCGCCGAAGTAGCTGAACCGTCGACCTCGATCGACGTCAAGCTCGGCTACAAGTACCGGGTCGCCAACCATCCCATCGCCACGTCCGCTCACGAGTTCCTGTCCGCGATGTTGACCGGCAACAGGGAAGTAGCCCGCTATCTCACGCCGGGGGTTTCGATCGCACCGATTGTTCCGGCGCCGTATCGCAGCGTGGCAATCACCGATGTCTATTCGTCGGAAGACCTGAGTGCTGCCAGTGCATCGGCACCGCTGCCTGACGGTGATGTTGTGCGCCTCCTGGTGACGGCAGCGCAGAAAGTCACCGAGGTCGATTCGGTCAGTGGGCAGTACGCGCTGACGATGACATCCCGCGGCGGTCGGTGGGAGGTCAGCGCAATTGACGCAACGCCGCTGTACCCGCCGGCGGCACCCCGAACATCATCCTCGTCAACGACCGCACAGAGCGAGGCCACACCAAGTGCGAGTGCCCCGGAGCCCGCTTCATCTGATTCAGGTCAGGTTCCCGCATCGTCTGAATCAGGGCAGACCCCCGCACTTTCAGTGCCGACTGCCGGCGACGTGCCGTTGTTTTCCCCGCCAGGAACCGATCCTCATTCATCCGGAAGGTAACCCATCATGTCCATTGCGCTCGCAGCCACCGATCCCAGCAACGCGGTACTTGCCGTAGGACTTTTCGACAAGGCGCAGGAGTTCACGAGCGACGGCAAGCTGCTCCTTCAGTCAGCCGCCAGCTGCCTCGTTTTGTTCTTCCTTCTCAAGAATCTGATGGCCTCATTCACAGTTGCCCGACTCATCACATCAGCGCTCATCGGCGGTGCAGCACTGTGGGTCGTCTTCAACATGGACGTCCTGAAGGACTCGACAGGTGAGGAGTTGGAGAGCGCTCCCGCCGCGGTGCACATCGTGGCCGAGCCGAGTTCCGGCCTAGACCTTCCCGTGTGATCTCCGCTCGTTCGCACCGGCTGAAAGGCGCCTTGTCGGCAATGACCTCATTGCGCGACCGCTCTACAAGGAGGGCTCCAATGTTCGATGTAGCTAGCACTGCGGAAGCGAGTTCGCGGCTTCGCCGGCATGAAGTCACGAGTGGGCCGGTGCTGCGATGAGCGACGAGCGCACCACCGGGGAAGTCATCAAGAACTTCACCCGCGCTCGCAAGGTGCCGCAGCTGATTGGGCGTACACCCGAGGGACAGAAGCTGCCGTTCGGTCCCTATACCGTTCCGCAGGCCGTCAGCGGCGCAATCGTCGGTGGGCTCCTGTGGCTCCTGCATCCACTGTGGCTTCGGGACAGCATTTCCTGGAACGTCGGATTCTTCGCCTTCTGGTCACTGGGCACCGTCATTGTCGTCGGCAAACTCCGGTTTGCCGGCCGGAGCCCCGCCTCAGTGGCACAGGGAATCTGCGCCGCAGCCTTCGCGCCGGCCGGTGCCAAGATCCAGATCAACGGCCGCCGGGTGACCATCCGGCCACCCCACCTCGTGCGTCCGAGTGGCTACATCACTGCCGACCCCACGGCCGCCGAACTCAGCGCCACGGTCGTCCCGCAGGCCGTGCACATCGCCACCGCCGAGGTCACCGAAACCGCATCGGCGGAACCGGTCGCACCACGACCACAGACCTCCGCTCCGGTGCCCACACCGGCAAGCGGGCCCACCCATCGCGCCGGCCGATCGAGCGTCAAGGAACTCCTCGCTCTGACTGCTGCAGGCACCTCCGAGTAGAAAGCACCGCCACTATGGAACAGCCGACACTGTCAATGGCCGCGAACATCCGGTGGACGAAGTCCGGCGTTGTCTGGGCGGACTACGTGCTCACGGGCATCGACTACGGCTACCGCCCCGACGTGGACAAGCGCACTGCTCGTACCCTGCACACGATGCTCGTCCGCGCCCTTCCGGGCGAGTCACTGTTGATGGGCATCGCAGCATCGTTGAGCGCCGAAGCCGTCGTTTCCCGAATGACCGAAGGCGTCGATCTCGATGCACACCCGGACTGGGCAACCGAATGCGAAGCGACCCTGGACTCGATCGAGCTATACCGCCCAGGCCAGCGGATCTACTGGCTGAGCATTCCGCTGACCACACCCAAAGTCGTCGATCAGGTCAAGGCCGCGGCACATTCGACCTGGACCACACTCTCCGACTACATCGGGCTGCCACGGACCGCACTTGACGACGACGAGATCCGGGCCCGTGTCCGGCAGGCCAACCGGATCACAGCCGACATCCCCGGTCTCTTCGATGCGCAACCTGCCACTCCCGCTCAGATGGTGTGGCTGTGGCAGCACGCGATGACGCGCGGACTGCAGGTCGACCCTGACCTGCCGGACGCAGCCGTGACGCCAGGAGCAAAGTCAGGTGCAGCCCTGTCCGCATGCCGGATCGACGAGGGCGCCCAATCGGATCGAGAGAAGGCCTCAGGTTGGCGAGGCAAGGTCCCGACGTTCAGTCGGGTCCTGAAAGTCGACCAGCCGTACGAATTCGTCGACTACCCTGCCTCCTACCAAGTGATCCTCGCACTCGCTGACACCCCCGCCGGTGGCGTCTATTTCCCCGGCTCGGAGTTCTTCACCCTCGCTGACGACTTCGGCGATATCGATGTCGATTTCGCCGTACGACTCAAGGTAACCGCCGGTGCCGATGTCATGCGAGCGAACAAGCGCGCGCTCGAGAACCTGAAGGAGCAGTACGAACAGCGGGAAGGAGAGTTGGCCGGCGGCCAAGGTGTACTCGACCTCGCTGCCGCCGCGTTGACCGAATACACCTCGTTGCTCGAGACGAACCGCGATGAGGTCGAAGTTGCCTGGACGGCGTTGTTCGCGGTAGGAGCTGATTCCGAGGAGCGTGCACTCGCCGATGCGAAGGCATTGGTGAAAGCGTTCGAACAGCAGGAATACAAGGTGGTCGCGCCGGTCGGCTACCAGGAAGACCTGTGGTGGGCGATGTTGCCTGGCGTCCCCACATCGAAGATCGTCCGCGAGTTCGCTCAGATCACCACCTCGACGCATTTCGCGGCGTACATGCCTTTCATTCGCAACGATCTCGGCGATGGCAGCGGTCCGCTGTTGGCACTGAACATCACCACCTCTCGGATCAGTGTGGTTCACCATGACGTCGCCGGAAAGTCCCTGCGCGACCAGTCCGGATCCTTCGCGGTCACCGGTGAGCTCGGATCGGGCAAGTCGGTCACCATGAAGGTGATCGCCGGCCAGGTCGTCGACTGCGGGGGGCAGGTCATCGGTATCGACCAAAGCGATCTCGGCGAGTACGCCAACTGGGCCCGCGCCGTCACCGAAGCCGTCGTCGTCGACCTCGTCGAACCCGAATACAGCATGGATCCACTGAGGATCTTCGAGGCCGGGGTCGCAGCAGAAATGGCCCAGTCCGTGCTGTTGACACTGCTCCGGATCCAGCCTTCCTCAGACCTGGGCATCGCCTTGGCAAAAGTGATCGAGCCCGAATACCGCGCAGAGCACCCCTACCAGGGTTTGGGCGAGCTGACCGAACACCTCCTGTCCGGTGCTTGCCCGATCGCCCACGCCCAAGATCTCGGCGAAGCAATGAACGTCTACGCCCGCCGCACGTACGCGGCGGCACTGTTCGGCAAAGATCTACCCCCGCTGCCCATTACTGCTCCCGGCATCATTTTCCGCACCCACAAGGTCGACTTACCAACCCAGCTGCAGACCGAGAAACAACACCTCTACGAGAACCTGCCGCTGGAGAAGCGGTTCGGTCACGCGGTGTACACCCTGATCGCGAAGGTCGCCCGCGGACAGTGCTTCGCCGACCCCGACCAGATGGCGTTGTTCCTCGTCGACGAGGCCCACCACCTCCTGGGCGCCGACGACGGAGTCGACATCGTCGAGGACTTCGTGCTGCAGGGCCGCAAGTCCTCTGCCGCCGTGGGACTCGGCGACCAGGACTGCGCGTTCGGCACCCCGAAGCTGCGCGGACTGATCAAGACCCGCATCGCGCACCGTCATACAGACGAAACCCTCGCCAAGCGCGCCATTGAATGGCTCGGCCTCGACCCGGACGACTACGGACTGGTCAAGCAATACATGGAACAGACAGCTCCGGTAACCGGAAAGGACAAGTACGTCGAACCTCACCGCCGCGGTGAAGGTTACATGCGCGATGGCAGCGGAAACGTCGGCCGTATCAAGACGCTGCTGCCGGCAACCGAGTCTCGCCGAATTGCAGTGTCGACCACTCCGAAGGACAACAAGCTGGTGAAAGCATGACCGCGGCCGCGGCGTCCTCCCGTGAACGGGAGGTGGTTGACGCCCCCGAACCCCGGGAGTATTTCAGTGTCCGCGCCGCGGCCAAACGCTCACTGCTGTGGCTCGTCACCGCATGGATCCCACAATCCTGGCTGACCGCACTGATACACCTGACCCGTCCAGTAACCCGCTGGCTGTGGGCACGCTGGTGGAGCCGGCTACTCATCCGCCTCATCGCCGGCTGGCACGCGGCCGGCGCCATCTTGATGATCGTGGCCACCCCAGCTCTCGCCGATCCCGCCGGCGGCGGCGGTGCGAGCCCGTTCTTCGCCTGGATGAATCTGAAAGATTCGCACGGCATCGACGCGTGGGGCTACTTCCTGTCCATCGACAAAGGCAACGCCTCGGTGGGCGGCGGCTGGCGCATGATCTGGGCGTACATCATCACCCTCGAATACGAGGTCTTCCGCTTCCTGATGGCAACGGCCATCTGGTTCATCACCTGGGTGCTCTCGTTCGAATGGCTCGAGCTGATCCTCACACCCGTGCGCACCATCGCCGACTCGGTCACCTCCATCACCGACCAGTTCGCGCTGACAACGCTGATGCTCACAGTCGCCGGACTCAGCGTCGCCATCTGGATCATCCGCGGCCGATTCTCCACCGGAATCTACGAGCTCCTCATGTCCTGCGTCATCGCGGCCGCGGCCGTGGGCGTTCTCTCGAACCCGGTCGATCGCGTCCTCGGGGACGACGGACTGGTGCTGTCGGCGCGAGATGCCGGACTGGAAGTCGCCTCCGGGCTCGCCAACGGCGGTGATACCAGCGGAAACCCGCAGACCGAGATCGAAACGATCGAATCGAAACTCATCGACACGTTCATCCGCCGACCAACGCAACTGATCAACTTCGGAGTCGTTCTCGATGCCCCGGAAAACAACGGGAAATGCGTCAAAGAGTTCGACGCCGCGTACCTCGCGAAGCCAAAGGAGCCAGGACTCGCGGACAAAGCGCAGGACGTCGTCTCCGAGATCGCCCCTGGGGCAGGCGTAGCCCTTGACCTGATCAATCCCGACGCGAAACCCGAAGACCGCGTCAAAGATGCCATCGCCAAATGTGAGGGGGAGGACGGGCCGATGAAGGCCTATGCCGACAACCCCGGTCCCGGACAAGCAATGGGCCTGTTCTTCCTGATCTTCGCCGGCGCACTCCTCATGGCCTTCGCGATCTACCTCGCCGGCCGACTGATCATCGCCGCAGGTGTCTCGATCGGCAATGCCATCAAATCGATACCAGGAGTCGTCCTCGCCATCGCACCCTCGATGCGCGGACAGTTCTGGCGGACCATTGCCAACGTCGCAATGGCGTTGCTGCAGATGATCTTCGCCATCGTCTTCCTCGTCGGATACGTCATGGTCGTCGAGGATCTCTTCGCTGCAGACGAATCGAACCTGATCCGCACGGTGTTCTTCGTCGACATCTTCCTGGTCACCGCACTTCTCCTCTTCCGCCGAGCGGTCAAGGGAATGAAGCGAATGTCGGACAACCTGGCAACAATTCTGGCTAAACGACCCAACGCCACACCGACCGCCATTAGTCGCTCAACGCCCACCACAGCACGCGACATCGCTGCGATGGCCGCCAACGGACGCCACATGTACCAGGGCGGTAAGGCCGTGGTGAAAGGGGCAGGAGCACTAGCGAAGAAGTCCGGCACCGCCGCGGCAACGACCGGAAAAGTCGCAGCCGGAGCCACGTCGACCGCAGCAACCGGCGGGGCAGCTGCAGTGCTGGTTGCCGGACGGGTCCTCTCCTCGACGACGAAGCGAGCGAAGAACAAGGTCGACTCGATCGCCGATCCCGACAGCTATCCGAAGTCCACCTCAGGCACGGTCTGTGCCCAGACCAGTCGCGGAACCGCCGCTACGAACGCTGCTGCCGACGCTGTCCGGAGTCGACTGTCGAAAACGGCGGTGTCGGACAAGGCCGGCATCAAGCACCCGATCGGGGTCGCCCCGTCATTGCCGGTCCCCAACCCTGGCCAGGTCCGCGCCTCGGACACGACAACCAGTGGCCCGGACGGGCGCCGATTCCGCGAATTCACCACCACATCTGGGGCGCCGGTGATGTTGCCGACTACACCGGGCCGCACCCCGCGACCAGCCAGACCCGCCACTCCTGAAACAGGGATCCCCAACGGTTCAGCGTCGAAGACTGCTCAACTGCTCGCTGCCGCCGCGCAGTCCGGATCCGCGCCGGTAGTCAAGCCGAGTGCACTGGCCCACAGAGCTCGCTGATGACGCTCCTCGACACACCACCGTCGACCCCGGACACACAGGAAGGCAGCCCGAAAAAGTGGTGGTGGCTGCTCGCCGGCATACCCGCCTTCGCCATGGTCATCATGATGGCTCCGATACTGGTCATCCTCGCGACGCCCGGTAGTGACACGAACTGCGGTCAACCTGTGCCAGACGCCCGGGGCGGCAACCTCATGGGACTTAAGCCCGGATCCCTCGCGGTCCCGATGGCCGAAGGCACCTACACAATCAGCTCACCCTTCGGTATGCGCGAGGGAGGCATGCACGACGGCCAGGACTACGCAGCACCACTGGACACCCCGTTCTACGCCGCCGGTGACGGCGAAGTCATCGCCGCCGAGCCCGCCGCCGGCTACGGACAGTGGATTCGGATCCGGCACACCATCGATGGCCAGATCGTCGAATCCCTATACGGGCACATGCAGGCGTCCGGGGTCCTCGTCCACACCGGAGACAAGGTCACAGCGGGCCAACTGATCGGCAAGGTGGGCAGCGAAGGACAGTCAAGTGGACCGCATCTTCACTTCGGCATCTACCCCGGAGGCTGGTCACTGGGCGGCGGAGTAGATCCCATTCCGTGGCTCACACACCAAGGAACCATCTCGCCCAATGGCGGACCAGCAGAGCTGGTCGCACATACCGATTCCACCGGTGGCGACCTACCACCGCTGCCCGCCGACAACGGCAGCGAAGCGCACATGCAGGTCGACTCCATCCGCGTCATGCGGACCATCGCCGCGGCCTTCCCCGAGATCACCACCATCGGCGGATGGCGCCCCACCGGCGACGTCGCCCAGGACCACCCCGACGGCCGCGCGGTCGACATCATGATTCCCGACTCCGCGAGCGCCCAAGGGAAGGCGCTCGGCGACAAGATCGCCCTGTACCTCCAACAGAACACAGTGGCCCTCCACGTCGAGTACGTGATCTGGCACCAGCGTTACTGGGATGGCACCGGAGACTGGTCACTGATGGACGACCGTCACGGCTACACCGCAAACCATTTCGACCACGTACACGTCACACTCGAGGGCGGCGGGATGCCGACCGCCGACTCCCACTACGGCAACGCTCCGGGCGGTACGACCGCCACGGAGCCCTGCCCGCCAGAGGTCGGTGATCAGACCAAGTTCGCCCCTGACAGCATCCCGCCGCAATACACCAACGCAGTCTCGGCCGCTGGGTCTCAGTGCCCAGAGGTGAGCCCGGTTCTGGTTGCCGGCATCGTTCAACAAGAGTCCGGGTTCAACGAAAAGGCCGTCAGCAAAGGCGATGGCGTAAACCAGGGCGGCGCCGAAGGAATGAGTCAGTTCATGCCGGAGACCTGGAAGGCATTCGGTACGGATTCCGGTCTGGATGGAAACGGAAAAGCGGAACCACCGAACGCTGCCGACCCGTTCAATCCGTACGACGCGATCGCCTCGGAAGGGCGCTATCTCTGCCACATCGCCGACTACCTTCGACCGCATCACGACAGTGGAGCCGTCAAAGGCGACTTCACCGATCTGATCATCGCCGCCTACAACGGCGGGGAGGGTGCCGTCGTCAAATACGGCGGGATTCCGCCATTCGGCCAGACCCAGGCATACGTGCCGGCCGTGCGTGAGCACATGAAGAACTTGGCAGCCTGACACTCGCCCGGACGTTATTGCCACACGGGATCGGTGCAGTGCACAAGGGCATCCTCTGCGCCCTGGGCAAGTGTCAAACTCGGGCGGGGTGCTGCGAATTCATGCCGCTCACACGGGTGTAGTCCGACGCTTGGCAATAAGGGCGGCAAGCGGTCCCCTCCTGGGATCTCGCCGACAGCCGTCAGATCGCCGACACGCATAAAGGGAGGGAAGAGGGTGAAACGCCGTTACACCCGTTGACCGCTACGCAATCGACCGCCTGCTACACGAGGCACCGAGCCCGGATATTCTCAACTGCGCAGCAACCCAATCCGTACAGCGTCGAAGTCTCGTACCACTTCACCGATGATATTGAACTGCGACTCGATACGACCGTCGAACCAATCGACGTCATCTAGTGAGAGTTCCCGATTTGAGATGATCGTTCGCTCCACATCGCGCGCAACATACATGGCCATCGCGGCCTGTTCGACGGCATCGGTGACCAGCAAACGCTGCGGTTCGTCCTGTGCGTGTCTATAGAACCGAGCGGCCACACTGTGCATTCGACCTAAGTGGTCATGGAGCTCTGACCAAGCCTGCGCATTCAGTCCCCGCGACTCGGGAGTAGAGCCACCATTCGCAAACTCGTCACGATAAGTCCTGGCGGAGCTGGTTGCTCCGAGACACCTCGGCTGCAACAGCGATTGACCTCCTTGCAGGTCGGCAAGGAGGTCGGAAAGCTGGTCCGCCTGTTGGCGCTTGAGCGCGCGTTCTGCGTCCTCTCGCGCTCGGCGCGATTGTCTGAGCGCGACGAGCACAGCCCCTACCGTGGCGAAGCCCGCGAACCATGCGCCGACCGCCGCCCAGCCGGTGGCAGTCCAGTCCTCTGGATTCAGAACCGGCCACACCATCAACGATGTGAACACACCCCCGGCCAGTATTCCGACTACGGCGGGGACCACGACGACAAGATCCGCTCTATGCCGAACCCCTGCATGGTCACGATGCAGACTCTGATCATTCGAGGAAACAGCCACGAGGGGAAGCGTAGAGGACTCAAGAACTGCTGGGTGCGGCGAACTTTCCAATCCTGTAACGTAACTCAGTTCGGCTCCCTGCCGGGCCGCGCACATTGCGCATAGAGCGCAATCGGCAGGAGTTTCAGTGAGCGACGACAGTATGGGCGCCCAACTCTGGGATGAGCACCCGGGAGAACGGCTTCGCGACGTCATCATGCTTCCCCGCACGAGAGACGATGTTGAGGTCGCGATGTTCTATGACGAAGCTGCCAACCGGCTTGCCGACTCGTTTCGGGGCCAGCCGTTCGACGACACGATGTTGATTCCGTGGCTGAACCATCGGCGCCATGCCCTTGAGCTGTCACTCAAGCCTCATCCGCTATGCCTGCCGCCTCCGCGGGAAGACAGGTCACGTCGATACTGCACACCCGCTGGACCTGGAAGAGCTCAACAGGCGGCTGCGCCACAAGATCAGCCACAACCTGACGGCCCTTGTAATCGGGTTGGACGCACACCTCGCGGCACTCGACCTGGATCCGTTGGATCCTGAAACGCCTCAGCACATTGAGGCCGTGGTGGAAGTAGACGAGAAGGGGATGTCCTTCCGCTACGCAAGTCAGCTCCCGACGGCCCCGCAGCGATCAGACGGCGGCCATCCCCAGATTCGGCTGGACTTCCCGTCTCTCCGCCAGACGTTCGCCACTCGCTACGAGACTCTGACCGGTCTTTTTACTGTCCTTGAACTGCGGGAGGATGCGTTCGACTTCTAGTCCCTCGGGGCCGGGCGGGCCGTCATGCTCGACGTCCCCGGGCCGTCCGACCACTACGTGATGTCGCTATCGTCGGTGCTGGTACTCGGCGAGTGTCCATTCCGTCATGGGCGCCGCCGGTTTATCCATGTGGCGTGGCATCGCCAGCACTGTCGGCTGAAACCCGTACCGGATGCCGACGGTGTGTCGGGACGGCATGGAGGCGGCGTTGGGACGGCTTCGTGATGGGTGTGCGAGACCAGCGAGATCAGTGGCATGGCGCCAAGTACAGGTACGCACGCAAGGCTGAAGGAACGATAAAGACGCGTGAGATGGGTTGTTGCCTGAGCGGAAATATACCCCTACGCGGGGGATTCGCTCCGTCCATGCTCTCTTCTTTGCGCTGTTCGGAGCGTAACGCACGTGTCAAGGGGGTGGTGGTGTAAATCTGGTGTAAATCGGGGATTGCCGTTGTCGGTTCTCAGTGCATCTGGCGCGTTTCTCACATAGGTGGCGCGGCGTTGGCGCGGCTTCTCATCCGATGTGGCGGAAGCGGCGGAGCCGCAGGTCGGTACATCGTGGACGAAGCGGATCGGCGGAGCCCGCCAGGAATCCGCCACATCGGATGAGAAGGAGTTGATGTCGGCATGGCTGACGCAAGTGGCGCACCGCAGGTCAACCCCGATCAGCCGCGCCAGATCAAGCGAGAACCGACAGCCGTACCGGCATGGTGGTGTCGCAAGGTCGGGTCAATGGGATGAGGATGGGACGCCTCCCAGAGGATTCCAAAGGGAGGCGATGAGCGCACCGCTTCCAGATGTGGAGCGAGCGCGGATCAGATAACTTGGCCGGCGCGTGTCACACAAGCTCCCTTACCGGGATCTTCCTCCGAGTAGGAGAGATCCAATCAGCGGCGAGGTGGTGTGCTCGCTCGCGCAGGAGGGAGCAGCGTGGATGAGCAGCGAACTGCGAACGCAAGGTGGCTGCGGCACGGATCGGCAGTTGGATACGCCGAGTCAGGAATTTCGAATCGGCGAGCGGAAGAGGCAATCGCAGTGCCGGCACGCTCGTGATTTCCTTGCCGACTGGTGAAGGCGAGGCCTGGCGATGACAACCACACCTCCGCAGCAAAGTGGTGCGCGGTTCGCACGCTCTCCCCGAATCAGTTCCTTGCGGCCGCGGCCGCACACCTGGCTTCGCGACAGTTTCTGCTTGGGTACGACCGCGGTCGGTGCCAGCGCCGCCGCTCCGCTATTTGGATACAGCGCCCTCGCGATGCCCGCCGCGGCGGGCTTGTCGATCGCTGCCGTCTACGCCGGAGTAGCCGGCAAACGTAAGCAGCTTCGCGATGTCGACGTCGACGAGGTGATCGAAAGGCTGTGCCCGATCGTGGGGCTGCCGGAGGCCACCCGGGCGGTGCTGTCGACGTCGAAGTGGAGTCGTGGATGGCCGGGACTTCCGGGGAAACTCACCGTGCACTACGACTCGACACAGGCACTGAATGACGAGACGTGGCTCGCTGATATCTGCGGGGTCTTCGAAGATCAAGGGTGGGGTTTCTTCGAACTCGACAAGCACGACCCCGCCCGTCGGCGCCTGATCTTTACGCCCGCTGCCGAGCCGGAACGAGAAGTCTCCGACAGCGACCAGGTTGTGCGTGCGAAGCGGATCATCGCCCAGCTGTTGGGCCCGACCGCGACCGTAACCGCGATCGACGTCGCCGCCGAAACCGGCGAAGTGACCTCAATGGAAGTACGTCACGAACTTGGTCCGAAACTGGAATCGGATGGCTACCGGACCCGCGTCGAACGAGGAATGAGCGCGACGTTGCCCGGTCGCTGGCGAGCACGGTGGAACCTTGAAACGGATTGGGTTCGATTCGAGCAACGCACAGCATTCCCGGACAGCGTCTGGTTGCCGGCACCGGACCTCGACCCTGAGGTCGATCTCTTGGCCAGTTACGACTCGGTGGAAATTCCGTACGGAATCGACGAAGATGGCAACGAGGTTGTGTGGCGGCCGGCGATCGACCCGAACCTGATGCTGATCGGCCCACCCGGAAGCGGTAAGACCGTGACCGCACACAATCTGTTGGTCAACTTCTCGCGACGTGGATGGCCGATCTGGGTCCTCGACGGCAAGTACGTCGAATTCCTGGGATTCCAGGACTGGCCCAACGTACAAGTCGTCGCGACGACCATCGAGCAGCAAGTGGCGTTGGTCCACCGCGCCCGCGATCTCATGGAGTTCCGCTACCAGAAGATCGTTACCGGCGAGGCGACAGAAGCGGACTTCGAACCAGTACTGGTCTTTCTCGACGAATGGGCGGAGTTCCGCGGCAACGTCGAAGATTGGTACTCCAGGGTCAAACCGAAGGGCGGCGCCCGACAGCCACCGGTGCTCAACATGCTTGCGTCGATGGCGCGCAAGGCCCGAACCTCGCGAGTGCATCTGGTCTTCGGAACTCAGCGTCCCGACGCGCAGTACTTCCTCGGCGACATGCGTGACAACTTCGCCATGCGTATCTCCATGGGCCGCCTCTCCCCACAAGGGGCGCTCATGATGTGGCAATCACCGACGATCGGTACCAGCGTGCCCCGCAAGTGCCGCGGCCGCGGCACCACCGTCACCGACAACTATCAGCCCATCGAGATCCAGTGCTACCGCGTACCCGACCCGCGCAAGACGCGCGCCGGCACCTTCGAGTCCGATCTGCTCGACACCCTCCGACCCTCGATAACACGCCATCCGCGATTGCTGATCGTCCCGCCGGACGAACTTCCGGACATCGACGCCACCGACGACACGGCAGAGCCGGCGCCGCTGACGTACTTCGACTACATCGAGGCCGAATGGGTACTGGCCAGCGACCGGCCCGACCTCGATCCGGTACTCAGACGAGCGAGGATGACCCACGAAACCGATCGGCGTCTCGCGTCACCGACGGCGCTTCTCGGGCTACTCGGGGGCCGCGCCGAGCCCACCGACGAAGCGGCGGGAGAGCTCGACGACTACCGCACCCCGACGGCCGCCAAGAACGGCGCCACCGATGCCGCCTCGTTCCTCGATCAGCTCTCTGCTCCACAATTCGGTGAATCCTCCGCCGCTTGGGGGGAGTCCTCACGCAGTCGACTAGCCCTGGTCAAAGAACCGGCAGCAACCGAACCAGAGATACCGGTGGACGGCGGAGCCGAGGTCTTCGACATACCGGAGGATTCACCTGACACCTACGGGGACCAGTACGGGCCGGTCCGCGATGTTCGCGCTGCCGATGTCGCACTCGGAGACCTGTTGCTGATGGAGGACATCGACGAATGGGTCGTCGTAGACACCGATCCCGAACCGGACATCATCGAAGACTCATTGCTGTCACTGACCTGGCGCAGCGACACCGATGAGTACGGCGACCTCGCCTTACCTGACAGTTCCTACGTATCAATCCGCAAACCCATCCAGATATCAGGCTGAAGGGGGTTCAGCGAATATCTCGGCCGACCGACAATTTAGAGCAGCGAACCATTGGTGACACCGGCACAGACGGGGGAGCACGATCGAATGAACCGACCAGTCTTTCCTGTGAAGAAGGCGGAACCGATGGTTGACCTGGCAGTTGGATCGAAGATGGCGGTTCTCGGAAGGTGTGGAGGAGGCCAAGAGGGTGTTCGCCTTCGCTCGGCGGGGCGGCGACCAACCTCGTCCTCTTCCTCCCGTCCACCCCCGCAACGACGACATCAACTGTCCGGCCCCGACGATATTCCGAGCGGCGCACCGCAACGGATTGCCGCATTCAAGTCGATAGCGGCCAGGGAATTACAGGCAGTACTTCGAGGACAGAAGCGAGCGATGCTGCGGGAAATATCTAACACCGGCACGCCCCCAAAGTCAGTGTGACTTTCTTGTTCTTCTTCACTCGGTCAACGGTCGGACTGGGGTCGAGAAGCCCTGATGCTTCCTCGTTGGGAAAAGGGAAGGTCGTACGATGACCGTAAATCGGGTGACACCCAAACGGACTCGGACAGTGAGGCGTTCGGCTTTACCGACACCGCCGCGGAGCCGAGAGACCGAGCACCTAGGGGAGTTCGACTACGACGCCTTCATCTCCTACACCCACCATGATCGGCCTGTTGCTGCTGGTATTCAGAAAGGTTTGCACCGTATCGGTCGGAAATTAGGCCGATTGAATGCTCTACGGGTGTTTCGTGATGCCACGGACGTCACCGCCAGCCCCGACTTGTGGGGCAAGGTCTGTGAGGCGATGGATCGTTCCCGCTACTTGATTGTGGTGCTTTCCCCGGACTCGGTGGCCTCCGTCTGGGTCAACAAGGAGGTCACGTACTGGCTCCAGCAGCGAGGGCCGGATCAGTTGATGTTTGTCGTGGTTGCTGGCCACCTCACGTGGGATGAAACGACTGGCAGGTTTGATCCGGACAAGTCCGATGTTGCTCTCCCCGTGCTGACACAACCGGGCGCCCTTGCCGCTGAGCCCTTTTACGTCGATGTCACTGATGATTCGCCGTGGGATCCCCAGACACCGATCTTCCGCGAGAAGGTAACGGACCTGGCCGCCCCCATCCATGGCAAGCCTAAGTACGAACTGGCGAGCGATGATCTGCGAGAGTTGCGCCGGTACCGCCGTGTGCGGCGCGTCGCGGTCGCTGGTCTCGTTGTACTGACCGTCATCGCTCTTATCGCTGCAGCGGTCGCGATCGTTCAACGACAGTCCGCGATCGATCAGCGGCAAGAGGCAATACACCAGCGCAATCAGGCGATAGCTCTCGCATTGGCGGCCGAGTCGCAGTCCATGCTCGCTGGCATCCGTCCCAGCGATGCCCGCGGGCTGCAACAGGTCCTCGCCGCCCAGGCCCTCGCGCCGAGTTCGAATGAGGGCGCCCTCCTTGATGCTGTGATCGCTCGCCGCTACCTACTCAAGGTTATCGAGCCGGTTGGACGTCCGACGAATGCGGTATTCAGTCCGGATGGGACGCGCATAGTCTCCGGCAGTAACGACAAGAGCGTGCGTCAGTGGGACGTCGCCACCGGCCTGCAGATCGGTTCGGCGATGACCGGACACCAGGGGATTGTGGGCAGCGTGGCGTTCAGTCCGGATGGGACGCGCATAGTCTCCGGCAGTAACGACAAGAGCGTGCGTCAGTGGGACGTCGCCACCGGCCTGCAGATCGGTTCGGCGATGACCGGACACCAGGGTTTGGTGTACGACGTGGCGTTCAGCCCTGATGGGAAGCGCATAGTCTCCAGCGGTGAGGAGTACATCACGGGTCAGGTTCCGTATGACCCAGACACCAAAGACGCCGTGCGTCAGTGGGACGTAGCCACCGGCCGGCAGATCGGCCCGGCGATGCGCTGGGGGGGCGGGAGTGTGGCGTTCAGTCCGGACGGGCAACAAATCGTCGGAGCTGCTGGCCGCACGGTGCGTCAGTGGGACGTTGCCACCGGCAACGTGGTAGCCCTTCCAGTGCCCGGGCGCCAAGGACCAGGTTGGAGCGCGAAACTTAGTGGTCTGATCCGTTAATTCGTCGGGGGTTGCTGCCAGGCGGTGGGGTCGGCGAGGAAGAGCCCGCAGGCGCAGTCGAGGGCGTCCTCGGGGGTGCCGGCGAAATCGCCGTTAGGCAGGATCGAGTCTTGGTATTTGCCGCTGCTGGCGAGGTGAATCGCGAATCCCCACGAGCGGGCCGATCCTCCGTAACGCAGCCGCATCAGCGGTATGACGGTGCCGTCCGGCAGTGTCGCGTCGACGTAGGCGAACGGTCCCCGGAACCGGGCGTCGACGTCACGCAGTTCCGGCCAGCGGGCGCGGGCGTGATCGAACAAACGCAGGCGCAGGGAGTTCTTCGTCGATTCCGGTGGTGTCGGCACGGGGTTCATCGTGCCCGATGACCACCCGTGTCGGTCACCGATCTCGGTGGTGTCGCACGTGAAGGTTGTGGCATGTGTGATGAATGTGACCTGGTGGTGCTGCCGTGGTGATGGTCAGCCCGTTCCGGATCGTGTTGGACGACGCCGATCGCGTCGAGCTCGAGCGGCGGGTGCGGGCGGGCAACACCGCGCAGAAGGTGGTGCTGCGCGCGGTGATCGTGTTGATGGCCGCCGACGGCGCGTCGAACGCGGTCATCGCCGACGAGCTCGGCATCTGCGTCGATACCGCCCGCAAGTGGCGGGCCCGGTTTTACGCCAAGGGCATCAAGGCCCTGGCGGATGCGCCCCGCTCGGGGCGCCCGCCGGTGTACACGCCCACGGAGGTGGCCCGGGTCAAGGCGTGGGCGTGCGAGTTGCCGGCCGAACACGAATTGCCTCTGTCGCGGTGGAGTGCCCCGGAATTGGCCCGTCAGCTGCTGATCGATGGGATCGGGGCCTCGGCGTCGACGGTGCGCCGCTGGCTCGCCCAGGACGCCCTCAAACCCTGGCAGCATCAGTCGTGGATCTTCATCCGGGACCCGCGGTTCGAGGCGAAGGCCACCGTCGTCCTCGATCTCTATGCCCGCAGCTACCAGGGCGTCGAGCTGGGCGCGGACGAGTACGTGATCTCTGCGGACGAAAAACCCTCCATCCAGGCCCGCCGACGCTGCCATCCCACGCAGCCGGCCGGCAAAAGCCGTCCGATGCGCGTCAATCACGACTACCGCCGTGGTGGGGCCCTGGCTTATCTGGCGGCCTACGACGTACACCGGGCCACGGTGTTCGGCCGGTGCGAAACCACCACGGGCATCGCCCCGTTCACCGCCCTCGTCGACCAGGTCATGGCGCAGGAACCGTACGCCTCTGCCGCCCGGGTGTTCTGGATTGTCGACAACGGGTCCTCGCATCGCGGCCGGGCCGCGATCGACCGGCTGGCCGCCAGGTATCCGAACGCGGTGATGGTCCATACCCCGAAGCACGCCTCGTGGCTGAACCAGGTCGAGATCTTCTTCTCGATCATCCAACGCAAAGTGCTCTCGCCCAACAATTTCGAAGATCTTGATGCTGTCGAACGGCGCTTGCTCGCCTTCGAGGACCGGTACAACGCCACCGCCGTGCCGTTCAAGTGGCGCTACACCACCACCGACCTCCACCGACACCTCGAACGACTCGACCACCACGACCGAACCCTGCAAGCGGCATGACCCCCGACGAATTAATGAATCCAACCACTTAGCCGGGGCCAGCTAGCGGCTCTGGTCGGGTGCTCGGACTTGGTGGCTGCCGGGTGTGCAGTGCCTGAGCGCCTGGAAGGCTATGTGGCACGTCAACATGTGACATGATTAGTCAACATGTCCAGCGTAAATGACACATATTCTGGTCGATTCATCGGCCGCGCGAAGGGATGGCACACCCATGCGACCACGGGCACTCGTGTTCGATCTGTACGGCGAATACTTCCGCTATACCGGCGGGGCGGCCAAGCTCGGGGCCCTGACCGAACTGATGGGAGTCTTCGGCGTCGAGCCGGCCACGGTGCGGGTGGTGATGACACGCCTACGCAAGGAAGGGTGGTTCGACTCGGCGAAGAATGGGCGCGAGGTGTCGTACCTGCTCAACGACAAGAGTTGGCACCTGCTCGACGACGGCCGCACCCGCATCTTCGAGCGACACTTCGACGAGTGGGACCGCACCTGGACGCAGGCGCTCGTCGACGACTCAGGCCTCGATCGGGAACGGCGCAAACGGATCGAAACCGCACTGACCTGGTGGGGATTCGGGCAGTACGGCGGTTCCGCGTGGTTCTCGCCGCACGATCGCGAGAAGCAGCTGCGCGAAATGCTCTCGGGTGACGACGAGCTTCATGTTCAGTTCCTGCGCAGCCAGACGGCGGGCCTGCCGAGCGACCGGCTCATCGCGGAGCGTTGCTGGGATCTGCGTGAACTCGGCGCCGACTACCAGGGGTTCATCGAAGAGTTCCAGCCCAGGCTCGCGCGCTACCGCCGAGGCCTGGGTGGCCGGGCGGCTCTCGTCGAACGGATGCAGCTGATCCAGGAGTATCGGAAGTACCCCTTCCGTGACCCCGACCTGCCCGAATCCCTCCTGCCCCCAGGATGGCGCGGCCGGGTCGCGCACGACGTGTTCACCGAATGCCACGACACGCTGCGCTCCGACGCCGAGGAGTTCATCGCCAGCACCGCCGCAAACATGTAACAGACATATTGACTCTTCGCTGACTTGTGTCACATAATTGGAGGAGAGTCAGCCCGAGATCCGGGCCACAGTCACGTGAGGGGCCGACATTGATGTCCATCCCAGATCAGAATTCGTCGCCTGGCGCAGCACCGCTGCGCGTCGCCTGCATCGGCGGTGGACCGGGCGGATTGTTCTCCGCCATCGCGTTGGCACACACCGTGCCGGGTTCGACGATCGATGTCTTCGAGCGCAACAGCGAGTCCGACGTATTCGGGTTCGGGGTCGTGTTCTCCGACGCGACGCTCGACAACGTCGACCGGGTCGATCCCGTGCTGCGGGACGCTCTGGCCGAGCATGGTCGGCACTGGGACACCATCGAGGTGCGCAGCAAGGGTGTGTCCACCTCCGCCGGCGGCAACGGAATGTCCGCCGTGCACCGGCGGGTTCTGCTCGGAGCACTGCAGGACCGCGCGACCGAACTGGGCGCGCGCCTTCACTTTTCGAACACCGTGGATGTCGACGCGCTCGACGCCGGCGGTGAGTACGACCTGATTATCGCCGCCGACGGCGCGAACTCTGCGTCGCGGGAACGCTTCGTGGACGAGCTCGGGCATTCGGTAGACGAGGCCGCGGTCAAGTTCATCTGGTTCGGCACCACGTTCCAGTTCGACGGACTGACCTTCCTGCACAAGCAGTCCGAGCACGGCAATTTCGCTGTGCACGCCTACCCGATCGGCTCCGGTCTGAGCACGTTCATCGTCGAAACCGACGAGGCGACGTGGCGCCGCGCGGGCCTGGACGGCTTCGACATGTCCACCCCGCCCGGGCAGTCGGATCTGGTGTCCCAGCGTTACCTCGAGGAACTGTTCGCCGATCAGACCGGCTGCCACAAACTGGTGGCCAACAACTCCCGATGGGCGAACTTCCGCACCCGACGCACCCTCCGCTGGCACACCCGCGCCGCGCAGGGCACCCCCGTGGTCGTCCTCGGCGACGCCGTGCACACCGCCCACTTCTCGGTCGGCTCCGGCACCAAGATGGCCATGGAAGATGCCGCCGTCCTCGCCCAGACCGTCGCCGATCATCGCGGCGACCTCGATGCTGCCCTGGCCGCGTTCGAGGACATCCGGCGCCCGCAGGTCGCCAAGATCCAGGACTCGGCGATGCCGAGCCTGTCCTGGTGGGACCACTTCGGGGAGTACTACCGCGCACTCGAACCGTGGCAGTTCGGATTCCATTTCTTCAGCCGCGCCATCTCGGCCGAGAAGATGCGCGTGCGCGACCCCCGGTTCGTCTCCGACGCCGAGCGCGCCTGGAACACCCAGCACGGCGTAACGCCCCTGGATACCCCGCTGACCATCGGCGCCGTCACGCTCGGGTCCCGGCTGCTGCAGATCACCGAATTCTCCCACGATTCACTGCATTTCAGCGACGGCACGACGACGGTGGTCGCCGAAACATCCACCGGCGAACCGGACGTGGTGGCAATCTTCACCGCACCGGACGCAGACCGGACCTCGCTCGACGTCGTCACCCGCACCGAACTCGATGAGCTGTGTGCGCCGAAGCCGGTTGCTGTCGCGGTCCGCGGAGGCACTGCCCTCTCCCGCGTGCTGTGCGCCGAACACATCCGCTTCACCCATCGCATCCCGGTGATCGTCGTCGACCAGCCCACCTCTCTGCGCGCCCGCCGCGCTGTCGACGAACGGGACTGCGCCGCAACGTTGATCCTGTCCGGCCGCGCCGACGCCGTCGCCTTCGAACCCACCGCCGACGCGCATCCGCGTGTCCTCACCTCCGCCGAGGTCGCGAAATGACACTGACACACACTCCCGCGCCGATGAACACACGACTGAACCGACTGTTCGACCCGACGTCGATCGCCGTCATCGGCGCATCCGCCTCCCCCGGAAAACTGGGGTCGGTGATGCTCGACGCGATCAACCGGGGCAGCGACGGCACCGTGACCGCCTACGGGATCAACCCCAAGGGCGCGGGCGACGGATTCCACGTGTCGCTGGCCGCCGCCACCGAATCGCACGGCGCTCCGATCGACCTGGCCGTGCTCTGCATTCCGGCCGCGGCCACCCCGGCCGCGCTGCGTGAGGCCGCGGACTGCGGCGTCGGCGCCGCACTGATCTGCTCCGGCGGATTCGCCGAGGCCGGCCCCGACGGTGTCGCGCTGCAGAATCAGCTCGCCGACATCACTGCCGAGACCGGGATCCGGTTGCTCGGCCCCAACACCTCCGGCTTCTTCCGCCCGGGAAACACCACCGTCAGCTTCGTGCCGACGGTCGAACACATCAACCGCGGCACCGTCGCGGTCGTCGCGGCCAGCGGCGGCATGAACCACGCCCTGTCGTTCCTGCTCTCCGAGCAGGGGGTCGGCGTCGGAATCGGGGTCGGGCTGGGCAACAGTGTCGACGTGACCAGCGTCGACGTACTCGAATACCTGCGCGAGGACCCGGCCGTCACCGCCATCGCGCTGCATGTCGAATCCGTCGACAACGGCCAGGCCCTCCTCGCCGCGGTGCGTACGGTCACTGCCGAGAAGCCGATCGTCGCGATCGTCGTCGGGCGCAGCGACGTCTCCGCCTTCTCCGAATCGCACACCGGCGCCCTCGCGACGTCCTGGAAGACCACCCGGGCGCTGCTGGCCGAGGCAGGCGCCGTGGTCGTCGACACCGAGCGGCAACTCGTCGACGCGCTCGCCGTGCTCAGCCGCACCCGGTTGCCCGCCGCCCCGACCCCCGGCATCGGCCTCGTCACCGCCCAGGCCGGCCCCGGTCTGATGATCCTCGACGAATTGCTCGCCCAGGACGTGCAGGTGCCCACCCTCACCGAGTCGACCCAAGCGCGGTTGTCGGAACTGCTGCCGCCGTTGACGTTCCAGGCCAACCCTGTCGACACCGGTCGGCCCGGCGCCACCTTCGGCAACGTATTGGCGACCGCAGCGGCCGACCCCGGGATCGACGCCCTCGCGGTCTACGCCCTCGCCGAACCCGACGCCATCGATCTCGCCGCCGCCGTCCGCGAATCCGGAGTCCACACCGACGTGCCCGTCGTCCTCGGCATCGGCGGCCCCGCAGAGGCCGTCGGCAAGACCTCCGCGTCGGCCGCAGAGATCGGTGTCCCGGTACTGCCGAGCCCGACCGCCCTCGCCACCGGCATCAGTGCGCTGGTACACGACGCACGGAGTCGCTACCTGCGCGCCGCCGACCCCCGGCCGACCGCCACCGCCACGGCCCCGGCACTTTCGCTGCCCGCAGACGAGGCCACCGCCAAGGACCTCCTCGACGCCCTCGGAATCGCCACACCCCAGAGGCGCGTCTGCACCGACCGCGCCGCCGCGCACCAGGCCCTCACCGAACTCACGCTCCCGGTCGCGGTGAAGATCCTCGACGCCACGGTCGTGCACAAGACGGAGATCGGTGGCGTTCACCTGGGGATCCGCACCGCGGAGGACCTCGACGCCGCGCTCGACGCACTCGACGCCATCAACGCCCCCGCGTATCTGGTCGAGAGCATGGCCGCCTCCGGGGTGGACCTGTTCCTCGGCGCCCGCCGCGATCCGGTGTTCGGGCCCATCGTCGTCGCCGGTCTCGGCGGCACGGCGGCAGAAGCCATCGGCGATGTCGCCATCCGCAGCCACCACCTCACCCACGCCGCGGCCGCCGCCATGCTCGACGACCTCCAGTGCGCGCCGTTGCTCGACGGCTGGCGCGGCGGCCCCGTCCTGAACCGCGACGAGTTCGCCCACCTCGCCGTCACCGTCGCCGGCTACCTGGCCGCCCATCCCGAGATCAGCGATATCGAGATCAATCCACTGCGGCTGACCCCGACCGGACTGACGGCCCTCGACGCGGTCATCCTCCCGGCGCCGAACCGGCCCACCGCACTCGAAGGAGAGCTGCAATGAGCACCCGCACCCCGCTGTCCATCGAGGGTGTCGTGCCCTGGCCCGACGAGGTCGCCGAGCAATACCGCAAGGCCGGGTACTGGCAGGGAACGTCGATCGGCTCCCACATCGCCGGACAGGTCGACCGCCGACCCGACGACGAAGCCCTCGTCGACGGCTCCACCCGCCTGACCTACCAGCAACTGTGGGACAAGTCCGCCTCCTGCGCCCAGTACCTGCTCGACCTGTCGATCGCCCCCGGTGACCGGATCGTGCTGCAACTGCCCAACAGCTGGGAGTTCGTCGCACTCACCCTCGCGTGCTTCCGGACCGGGATCGTCCCCGTGATGGCGCTGCCCGCGCACCGCCGGCACGAACTCACTCACCTGGCGTCGCTGTCCGAGGCCACCGCGATCGTCGTCGCCGACACCGACCGGGATACCGACCTGCGCCAGATCGCCCAGCAGGTCGCCGCCGACGTACCCAGCATCCGGACGGTGCTCGTCCACGGAGAACTCTCGAACGACGCGACGCCGCACGCACCCGAGCGCGCGCTCGCCGCCGGCATGGACACCCCAGGTCGGTTCACCGACGCCGACTACGAACCGACCGGCGCCGACGTGGCCTGCCTGCTGCTCTCCGGCGGCACCACCGGACTGCCCAAACTGATCGTCCGCACCCACGACGACTACGTCTACAACGTCCTCCGCTGCAACGATGTCACCGAATTCGACTCCGACACCGTCTATCTCGGGACCTTGCCGAGCAGTCACAACTTCCCACTGGCGTGTCCGGGCATTCTCGGTGCGCTGTTCGCCGGCGGCCGCACCGTGATGCTGCCGTCGCCGGCCCCCGAGCGGGCCCTGCGCACCATCGACGCCGAAGGCGTCACCGTCGCCACCGTCGTTCCCGCCGTCGCCCAGACCTGGATCGAGCACCAACGCGAGCATCACACCATGACCGGCACCACGCTGCGGGTGCTCCAGGTGGGCGGATCCCGCATGCCCGACGAACTCGCCGCCCGCGTCGAACCCGTCCTCGGCGCCCGCCTGCAGCAGGTCTTCGGGATGGCCGAGGGTCTGATCAACATGACCCGTCTCGACGACGACCCGGAAGTCATCACCAATACCCAGGGCCGACCGGTCAGCGAGGCCGACGAGATCGCCGTCGTCGACGAGATCGGCGAACCGGTACCCGACGGCACCCCCGGCGCCCTGCTCACCCGCGGCCCCTACACGCCGCGCGGCTACTTCCGGGCACCCGAACACAACGCGAAGGCGTTCACTCCCGACGGGTGGTACGCCAGCGGCGACATCGTCGTCCGCCGCCCCGACGGAAACCTGGTGGTCGCCGGCCGCGACAAGGACATGATCAACCGCGGCGGGGAGAAGATTTCCGCCGAGGAAGTCGAGAACTTCGCGTATCAGATCGACGGCGTCGAGATGGCCGCCGCCGTCGCCATGCCCGACCCCAAACTCGGTGAAAAGCTGTGTCTGTACCTGTCGCTGACCGACGGCCACGACGTCACCCTCGACGACGTCGTCACCCTCATGAACGAGGCCGGCGTCGCCCGATTCAAACTCCCCGAGCGGCTCGTCATCGTCGATCAGATGCCCACCACCAAGGTCGGAAAGATCGACAAGAAGGCCATGCGCGAAGACATTCGCGAACGCCTCGCGAAGGAACACGCCGCGTCGTAAGACTTCCGAGGATCGGCGACGTGTATGGCGTCGTCGCCGATCCTCGGTCTCCACATTCGAAGGAGCCCTTCATGCATACCCCCGACCCCTCGCTCGACGACGCTCCGGAGCTGAAGCAGCTCTACCACGATTTCGAGGCCGAGCACCTGAATCCGTTGTGGACGCAGCTCGGTGATCTGATGCCGATGACGCCGACGTCGCGGGCGGTGCCGTTCGTGTGGAAGTGGTCGACGCTGTACCCGTTGGCGCGGCGGGCCGGGGATCTGGTGCCGGTCGGCCGCGGTGGGGAGCGGCGGGCGATCGCCCTGGCGAACCCGGGGTTGGGTGGGGTGCCGTATGTGACGCCGACGTTGTGGGCGGCCATCCAGTACCTCGGCCCGAAGGAGGTGGCCCCCGAGCACCGGCACGCGCAGAACGCGTTCCGGTTCGTCGTCGAGGGGCAGGGGGTGTGGACGGTCGTCAACGGGGACCCGGTCGCGATGCGGCGCGGCGACTTCCTGCTGACCCCGGGCTGGCATTTCCACGGCCACCACAACGAAACCGATCAGCCGATGGCCTGGATCGACGGCCTCGACATCCCGTTCGTGCACTACACCGACACCGGGTTCTTCGAATTCGGGTCCGAGAACGTCACCGACGACTCCACCCCGGACGTGTCCCGGTCGGAACGGTTGTGGGCGCATCCGGGGCTGCGACCGCTGGTCGGGTTGGACGCGAAAACGTCCTCGCCGATCGCGGCGTACCGGTGGGAGCACACCGACGCCGCACTGCGCGAGCAACTGGCACTCGAGGACGAGGGGTTTGCGGCGACCACCGAACCCGGTCACGCCGCGGTCCGCTACACCAACCCGACCACCGGCGGCGACGTGATGCCCACGATCCGCGCCGAGTTCCACCGCCTCCGCGCGGGCGCCCGCACCCGGCCCCGCCGCGACGTGGGGTCGACCGTCTACCAGGTGTTCGAGGGGACGGGCCGGTTCGTCCTCGGCGACCAGACCCGTGAGGTCGGCACGGGCGACATGATCGTCGTCCCGTCGTGGACGGAGTGGTCGATCGAGGCCGACACCGAGTTCGACCTGTTCGCGTTCTCCGACGCCCCGATCGTCGAGCGCCTGCACTTTGACCGCACATTCATCTCCGAAGGAGCCTGAGAATCCCATGAAGCTTGCCACCCTGCGCCGCGGCGGTGCCACTGTCGCCGTCCGCGTCGATTCCGACACCACCGGCACGATCATCGACGGGTATCCGGACCTGTCCGCGCTGCTGACCGACCCGGACTGGAGGTCGATCGCGGACAACGCGTCCGGTGCCACCGTCGACCTCGACGGCGCCGACTACGCCCCGGTGGTCCCGCACCCGGGCAAGATCATCTGCGTCGGCCTGAACTACGCCAACCACATCCAGGAGATGGGCCGGGATCTGCCGCAGTATCCGACCCTGTTCGCGAAGTTCAAGGAAGCGTTGACCGGCCCGTACGACGACGTGATCGTCCCGGCGTATGCCGCCGCCCAGCTGGACTGGGAGGGGGAGTTGGCGTTCGTCGTCGGCAGGCAGGCGTACCAGGTGCCGGAGGCGGACGCCGAGTCCTACATTGCCGGGTATTCGGTGATGAACGATTACACGATGCGCGACTACCAGTACCGGACGCTGCAGTGGGATCAGGGCAAGACGTTCGAGAAGACCAGCGGTTTCGGGCCGTTCCTGACGACCACCGACTCCTACACGTTCGGCGGGACCCTGGTCACCACCCTGGAGGGGCAGGTGGTGCAGACCACCACCACCGACGATCTGGTGTTCACCCCGGCCAGGCTGGTGGAGTACATCTCGCACATCGTGACCTTGCAGCCCGGTGACGTGGTGATCACCGGCACCCCCGGCGGGGTCGGGCACGCCCGCAAGCCCGGGCTCTACATTCAGGACGGGCAGACCGTCGAGGTCACCATCGAGGGCCTGGGCACCGTCCGCAACACGACGATCGTCAAGTAAGGATGCACCCGGTGGGCTTTCACGATCTCGACTTGTCCGAGCGGCTGCTGATCGCCCGCCGCGGCACCGCCTACTTCGCGCAACGCCTCGCCGAGCTGTCCGATTCCGACCTCGACGGGGAGACGCTCCTGTCGGGGTGGTCGCGTCGACATCTGGTGGCGCACGTCGGTTACAACGCGGCCGCGTTGTGCCGGTTGCTGGACTGGGCGGCGTCGGGGGTGCAGACCCCGATGTATGCGTCGGCGGAGCAGCGGGGCCGGGAGATCGCCGAGGGTGCCACCCTGTCGGCGGCGGCGTTGCGGAACCTGTTCGATCACACCGTCGCCCGGCTCGACGAGAAGTGGCGCACCCTGCCCGCCTCGGCGTGGGATGCGCAGGTGCGGACCGCGCAGGGCCGGACGGTGCCGGCGTCGGAGACGGCGTGGATGCGCACCCGGGAGGTCTGGATCCACGCGGTCGACCTCGGCAACGGCGGCCGATTCGGCGACTTCCCCGACATCGTCCTCGAGTCGTTGCTCACCGACATCGTCGGAATGTGGCAAAAGAAGGACCTCGGCGGCGGCCTGATCCTCACCGTCGACGGGGGTGAACCGGTTGCGGTGCAGCCGGATTCACCACCGGCCGGCAAGGTGTCCGGGCCCCTCGCCGCGGTCGTGCGGTGGGCCGCCGGCCGCGGCACCGTCGGAGTAGGAATCGAAGGGGATCTGCAAGAGCCACCGCACTGGCTGTAACGTGCGATATCCGGGACTTTCCTAACCCATGCTTAACCCCAATACCGTTCCAGTACACCAATCCGACCACCGGCGGGACATGATGCCGACGATTCGCGCCGAGGTCGTAACCCGACTCTGAGAATCGACGCGGACCTCCTGAAGAACCGGGGGATCCGTTTGTCCGACTCCGAGTGACCACGGACCACATCCGCTCCGAGGGAGTTCGCAGCGACGACCTCTTTCTCGGCTTCGGGACGCTGCCGGTCGAGCCGTATCAGAGGTCCGTCGTAGATGGCAGCGCCGCGTCGGAAATAGGTTTCATGCCTCCGTGGGCGGCCATACCACGTCGACAGGGATCTCTGCACCGCTGATGAACCGGGATTCGGGACCGATGAGAAACACCACCAGAGGTGCGAGGTCAGCGGGCACACCCGCGCGCCCCAGACGAATGGCGGCTACACGGGCATCGGCGAATGCTGACGGAGCGGAGTCGGTCATGGGGGAGATCCTCGGTTTGCAACTGCTGCGCTAGGGCATGTCTCCCAATAACTTGAGCCACTCGACGATGCCGGCGAGCAGGAATCCGGCGCGGTAGGTGAGGGCGAGTTTGTCGTAGCGAGTGGCCACCGCACGCCACTGTTTCGCCTTGTTGAAGGCCCGTTCGACCACGTTGCGCCCCTTGTAGGACTCCGGGTCGAAGTTCGGTGGCCGCCCGCCCGCGCGGCCCTTGTTCACCCGGTTCGCTGCCTGATCGGTCTTCTCGGGGATCACCGCCTTGATGCCTCTGCTGCGCAGCAGTTCCCGGTTTGCCCGTGATGAGTACGCCTTGTCGGCCCGGACCTCGTCGGGGCGCGTGCGGTGCGCTCCGCCCGCGAGCCGCGGCACGCAGATGCCCTCCAGCACGTGGGCGAACATCGGACTGTCACCGGCTTGGCCTGGGCCGACCAGCACCGACAGCGGGCGCCCGTGACCGTCGCACGCCAGGTGCGCCTTGCTGGTCAATCCGCCCCTCGACCGGCCGATGCCGTGATCGGCGGGCTCGTCACCGAGGTTCGTGTAATTCGGTAGATCCCCCTGTGTGGCGGGCGGCGTTCGCACCGTGCTGATGGACCCGGACCACTGTGGAATCGACAGCGACCGCCCAGTCCAGGTTCCCGCCGGCGTCGGCCATCGCGACCAGAGCCGTCAGCACCCGATCCCAGGTTCCGTCTCCGGCGTAGCGGCGATGTCGCTTCCACACCGTCTTCCACGGCCCGAAATGCGACGGGAGATCTCGCCAGGGCAACCCGGTCCGCAGTCGATACAGCATCCCCTCGACCACCACACGATTGTTCCGGAACTTCCGCCCCCGGAGCCCATCGGAACTGGGCAACAGCAGCGCGAGCAACTCCCACTGCTTGTCCGTCAACACCTCAAACCGATCAACAACGTCTGCCACACCGAAGAGTCTGCAGCACAACACCACAAATCATTGGGAGACACACCCTAGTGCAGTCCACTCCTCTGGACGCGACACGTCCATGGATCGGTAGCTCATTCTCGAATGTTTTGAGAACGTCGGTTTCGCGGCGATGTCGATAGCGATGACGATGTAGCCGGCGTCGGCGAGGGCCAGCGCTTCGGCTGCACCTTGCCCCTGCGCTGCTCCGGTGACGACTACGCCGCCGCCGGGATCTGAGTCGATGATGTTGCTACTCATCGACGTCAGAGACCTTGCGGGCTCGGGCGAAGAGCTGCAGACGGTTACCTTCCGGGTCCGCGATTGTGGCGGCCTCACCATGGTCACCCATATCGCGCCGGTCGAGCACGGTTCCGCCGTGCTCGAGCACCGATCGGCACGTGGATTCGATATCCGTGCACTCGAACACCAGCATGGTCCCGTGATGTCCGTCGGGTGATTCGCTAGGGTCGGCGAGGGCGATGCGGTGGGCGCCGATCCGCATGTCGATCCATCGGTCTTCGTCTCGAAAATTGGTTTCGCAGCCGAGCGCTTGCTCGTAGAAGCGGTGGGCGCGGTTGGTGTCGGTGTTGGTGACGTAGGCGAACTTCAGGCCAATGATCATGTCTGGTCTCCTGGACTCTGTCAGAGAGTAGAGAATGTTCCGTTCTTGTAGACCAGTGAATCACCGGTCTCGGTACGCAATTCGTGTACACGACCGATAAAGATGGCGTGGGTGCCGCTGTGAATCTCTTGGTCGACTGTGCACCCCAAGGAGACGACGGCGCCATCGAGAAACGGCACCTCGGTCGACGACGGGGTCCAGGTGGCACCCGCGAAGCGCTCATCGAAGCTGAGCGCCGGCGTCGCGAATGACTCGGCAACGGAGGCCTGATTACCGGCAAGATGGTTGACAGCGAACTTACCCGCTTGCGAGATCAATGTTGCTGACCGCGCGGCGCGATTGATGCAGACCAAGACCTGAGGCGGCTCGACGCTGACCGAGGAGAAGGCAGTCGCCGTCATCCCGATCGTCTCTCCGTCCACGGAGGTGGTGATCACGGCAACGCTTCCCGGGATGTGGCGCAATGCCAGGCGAAAGTCTGCCGGGTCGAGGTCGTGCTGCTTGGTCACCGTGGGGGTATGCGTGATCATTGCTGTTCCTCCTGAATGTGGTTGCGGATGTGGCCGGCGAGTTCAGCGGGAGCCTCCACGGGGAGTAGATGCCCGGATCGGGCAACGCGCTGGATGTCGGGCGGTCGCCGTAGCGCACCGAACCTGCGAATCGATTCGTCTGCCGGGGTAATTGCGTCGTTCTGGCCGTAGACCACCATGAGCGGACAGCTGATCTCGGCCACGATGGCCAGCAGGTCCGAACAGGACATCATTTCAACTGCGTCGCTGATCCCCTCCCGATGGAGCAGGTCGCCGAGCGTTTCGGCACGGGCGCGAGTGGTCGGTGCTGCCGATGCGTCGACCAGTCGGTCGACGTTGTCTCGTGCCCATTCCGGGGGGGTTCGGGTACGAAGTGGCGTCATCCTGTCCGCGATGATCCTGCGACGTTCGTGCTCCGGTGCGCGGCCGAAGCCGAACGTGGGACTAACTAGAGTCAGAGTTGCAGTACGGCAGCTGCTTTCGGACGCCATTGCAGCTGCGACGAGACATCCCATCGAATGCCCCACAACGTGGATTCGACGTTCGGTGAGCTCCGGATATGCCGCCAGGATGTGCCGGGCATACTCGCTCGGGGATGGTGGGCCGGCTAGGCGGGGCTCCTGCGCATATCCGGGCAGGTCTGGAGCGAGACTTGCCGATAACTGGGCGCGGCAGTGGTCCCATATCGACGATTCGCTTCCGAGGCCGTGGATGAAAACGATCACTTCATCGTGAGAGAGCATGATCCTCAATTCAATAGTATTGAATTATTTGATATAATATAATTACAGAAGGGTGTAGTCAATGCCCCGAGCACACGAAGCGCGACGGCAATAATGTGTGTGGAGTAGCTACTCCACGGCCTGGCGCATCACTGATTGCGGTGCACCCAAGGTGTGGGACAGCTGGGCGGCTGCGCGCACGAGGTGGGTGACGTGGGGTCCAGTGGGGGAAGTGTCGATCGCATCTTTGTGCGCGGTCAGGGTGAGCGCGTAGGCGATGGTTCCGTCGGAATTCCACACCGGAGCGCTGATGGCTCGGTAGTCAGGGATCTGCTTGAGATCGCAGATTGCGTAGCCGGCGTTCCTGACGTTGGTGGCGATGGAATTCATGACCGCGGTGCACTCATCGTGGGATACGCCCAACTCTCGCTCAACCACAGGTGTGGTCAGTTCGCGTTCGAGGTAGGCGATGAAAACATTCCCGCCGCCCGTCCATGCGGTGGAGACCAATCCGTTGCGCAATTCGAACGGCCCCTCGGGGCTGCCGGGCCTGTTGTAGATGATGACGGTGCCGGCCTCGGTCCAGATCAGCACTGCGACGCCGAGGTCGGTTGCAGCCCTCAATCGCAGCGCCGCGCCCTCGACGAGCTCGTATGTGTCCATCTGTCGGACGGCGGTCATGCCGAGTGCTGCCAGGCTCGGCCCCAGGGCGTACTGCCCCCGCCCGTCGGGTCGAACCATGCCGGTGCGAATGAAGCTTGCCAAGTAGTTGTGCGCCGCGCTGGGGGACAGGCTTGCCCGCTCGGCAATCGTCTTGAGTGGGACGCTACCCGGGCCTTCCTGGATGGCCTCCAAGACGCGATAACCCACCTCGATCGAGTTGATCCCCTTGGATCGTCGTGTCTCATGCTCCATCGTGTTCCCGCCCTGTAAGCCGTCCGCCTGTGATCCGAGAAGCCTAGCGAGCGCATCAGGCAGTGACCCTTGTCATCTCCGCCCAACGCGCCTACTATTTCACAATATCAAATTCTTCAACAGTGTTGAAAGGAACAGATGAAGTTCGGGATCTTTGACCACATGGACAGGGCACACGACAATCTCGGTCGGCAGTACGCCGATCGGCTCCAACTCGTCGAGGCGTACGACGAGGCCGGCTTCTATGGCTATCACCTGGCTGAACACCATTCGACGCCGCTCGGACTCGCTCCCTCGCCGAGCGTCTTCCTCTCCGCTGCCGCCCAGCGCACTACCCGCATCCGCATCGGAGCGTTGGTGCACACATTGAGCCTCTATCACCCTCTGCGACTCTTCGAAGAGATCTGCATGCTCGATCAGCTGAGCGGTGGCCGCCTCAATCTCGGTATTGGACGTGGAATCTCCCCCATTGAGATGGGCTATTACGGGGTCGACATGGAAGCTGCAGGTCAGATCTACCTTGAGGTCAGCGAGATCCTGCTCAAGGCATTCGAGAGCGAGACGCTGACCTATTCCGGGCAATATTTCGACTTCCAGGAGGTCCCGGTCGTGATGTCTCCACATCAGAAGCCGCATCCGCCACTGTGGTACGGAGTCGGCCACCCGAATACCGCCGCGTGGACTGCGGAGAACGACATCAACATCGTATGCAACGGTACGGCAGAGTCCGTGCGACAGATCACCGATCGCTATCGACTGGAATGGGCAGCCGCGGCCAAGCCGCCAACCGGCATCCCGCTGATGGGCATGAGTCGTCACCTGGTCGTCGCGGACACGACAGCAGAGGCCCACGAACTCGCGCGCGCCGCCTACGTACAGTGGTTCGACAATCTCACGCTCCTCTGGCGTCTTCACGACCAGGCGATCCCACTCAGCTTCCCAGCGGATTTCACCGAAGCCGTGGACTCCGGGTTCTGCATCGCCGGCGACGCAGCGCACGTCCGTGCTCGTCTGCATTCCGAGGTCGAATCAGCCGGAGTCAACTACCTCCTTGCACGAATGGCGTTCGGCAACCTGCCTGTCGAGGCATCGTTGCGATCAGTCGAGCTCTTCGCCGCCGAAGTGATGCCGTCCTTCGAACCGGTGAACGCCGTTTCTATGTAACGCCCCTCCGCGCCGAAATCGCTTCGCCGCGCGAAATACCGGCCGTACGGCGTCCGACCTCGCGGGACCTTGCACCGTCCCTCAAACTCACCAGGACAGACCATGACAGAATTGACTGTGGGTACCGAACGTGATGGTCGGCCCTCGTCCTCCACTCGATCTTCTCTCCGAGCCGCAGCAATCGGCAACGCGCTCGAGTGGTTTGATTGGACGCTATACGGCGCGTTCAGTACCTACCTCGCTGCCAACTTCTTCGCCTCCGGTGATCCAACCTCCGCACTGCTCGCCACCTTGGCGGTGTTCGCCGGAGGCTTCCTCGCTCGTCCGCTCGGTGGCTTGCTGTTCGGCCGTATCGGCGACCGACTCGGTCGAAAGTTCACCCTCGTCGTCACCATGTCCCTTCTTGCCTCGGCCAGCCTTGCCATAGCGTTGATCCCCTCCTACTCGCAGATCGGGGCTTGGGCTTCGGCACTGCTCCTACTTGCTCGACTGGTACAGGGCCTCGCACACGGTGGTGAAACCGGAGTGGCCTATACGTACGCAGCCGAGATCGCTCCCCGTGATCGCCGCGCGCTGTGGACAAGTGGAATCATGATCAGCGTGACGGTCGGAGTAATGGCTGCCACAGCACTCGGTGCCTTGCTCACAGCAGTCCTCGACGCCGAGGACATGTCCAGTTGGGGATGGCGTCTGGGATTCGGCATCGGAGCGATTCTGGGTCTCTTCGCGCTGTGGATGAGACGTCATGCCGTTGAGACCGCAGCATTCGAAAACCAATCTGAGCGAATTGATCCCGAGCGATCCGCGCCGGCTCCCCTGCCGCGGCGCCAACTGATCCGCACAGTGGCGTTGATCGTAATGTTCTTCTCTGGTACCAACGTCGTCTACTATGCATGGATCGTGTTCGCTCCTTCCAACGCGGTCTCCAACCACAACATGGATCCGTCCTCTGCGTTCATCGCCGGGCTGGCCGCACAGTCGCTGGCGCTGGTCTTCATACCCGTATTCGGAAAGATGTCCGATCGATTCGGCCGGCGACCGATGGTGATCGCTTTCGGGATCGGCGCCGCCCTGATCGCCTTCCCCGTGCAGGCGCTCGTGGGCGCGTCCGCCTGGACTCTCTTCCTGTCCATGGCAATCGGGATCTTCGTCTGGTCCTTCACCGCCGGCACCTTTCCTGCCTTGATGGCCGAACAGTTTCCCACTCGTTCGCGCGCACTCGGCGTCGGAGTGGTTTCCTCGTTCTGCGCAGCCGTATTTGGCGGCACTGCCCCATATCTCAATGCCTGGTCGAGTTCCATCGGTGCCAGCTGGATTTTCCAGGCGTACATCGTCATTCTGGCGTTGGTGACCGCTGTCGCCGGCATCGTCATGAGGGAAACACGAGGCGCCGACCTTACTGCCGAAGTGATGCAGGCGAAGTGACTCCCCCTCCGGAATCCGAGATCTCTCACCCGGACTTACAGCGTGCTGAACGGACATCGGCCCATCGCAATCGCTGCTCTCGATTCGCCGGTGCGGTAGCGATCGTCACAGGCGGGGGTCGCGGAATGAAGAAGACTATCGCTGACCGCTTGGCGGCGGAAGGGGCCCAAGTGGTCCAGTGGGATCGAATGTTCCATCCGTTGTCGGGCGGGGGCTGCCATCAGACAGTCGAGCTCGACATCACGGACCACAGCGCGGTTCGAAATGCTGTTCGAGCCGTGGTCCGCGACCATGGGGGATCGACATCCTGGTGAACTGTGCCGGAATCGAGGGGCCCTTCGCTCTTGCCGAAGACTATCCACTCGACATGTGGCATCAGGTGATCGACGTGAACCTGACAGGTACGTACCTGTGCTGCCGCGAAGTGATCGAGCATATGGGGAGGCAGGGTGGTGGACGAATCCTCAACTTCTCCTCCATCGCTGCAAAGGAAGGCAACGTGCACCAGAGCGCGTATGTCGCCGCGAAGGCCGGTGTCATAGGACTGACCAAAACGTTGGGCAAGGAGCTTGCGCAGGACAACGTGACGGTCAATGCCATCGCACCGGCTGTGTTCGACACGCCGTTGACCGCTCATGCAGCTGGCATCGATCCTTCAGCTGTCGAACTTTTGAAGGAGAAGATTCCGATGGGCAGGGTCGGGCGGGTCGAGGAAGCCGCAGCGGTGGCGACCTGGATTCTGTCCGATGCGTGCTCGTTCACGACGGGCTTCGCATTCGATGCTTCAGGAGGTCGGCTACCTTCTGATCGTCCGCCATCTGGTCTGCCCGCTCCACCGCGTCCATCGAACCACGAATCCGAGACCGTGGACGCTCTGCAATCGAGTGGGTTGCGGGCGCACTCCTTCGACGCGCTGTCCCGACTCGGGGTGCGGGAGCTACGAGTCACGCTGGCCGCGGGGACCCGCGACCGAATGTCCGGTCGTGGGGGCGCCGACCGCGGGGCCACGGTCACCGTGGTGCACCACACCGCAGTCGCGCACGGTGGCACTAGGGAGCGGATTAAGCGGTTCCGTGCGCCTTCGGGGTGAGTGGGAGTGGAACCCACCCGGTGGTCTCCGCGCGCACGACTGCCCGCGCGGAGCCGGTAGAGGAATTCTCAGGTTCAGCCGCGCGCGAGTTCCCCCCCCGTGGCGGTCACCGCGGGCGTGGCGACGACACCGTCCGTCAGTCGGCGCATGACCACGCCGAGGGTGGTCATGCGAGTGCGCAGGCTTGCCGCCCCAAAGGTTGCGTTGGGACCCGAGTTCCTCGGCGACCCGGCGAACGAGAAGCGCCGACTCCGACCATCCGTCGGCTGGTCCGGGTGGGCGAAGGACGCAGGAGCAAACGCAGTAATGTGGTCGGGGTCCCTATTTGCCACTCGGATAATTTGGGCTCATCACCGGAACCTGTCGTCCTTGTCGCTTCCATCATTGGCAGAGGCTGTGTCTGACTCTCACATCGATTCCCCGTCCGCCGAACCGCTTGCCGGGCGTGCATCTTGGATCACCCTGCTGGCACCGAGTGCGTCCTGGACGGGCCGGAGTGCCCTCTTCCCTGAATCGAGAGGCCGGTCCGAAGCCGTACTCGGACCCGGAGCCTGCTTATGGGCCGCCGAGGTGGCCACCAGGAACGCAGACCGTATCCCTGAACTCCTCCCGGAGTTCGGGGGCGGTAAACGAGCGCTCGAGGTGCTGAGAATGGGGGTCGAGTCCCTTATCGATCGTGTCCTCTTCCGTCTTCGGGACATGGATCCGGAGACGATCATCACCGTCGAGGCGACCACCAGCATCCGGGAGATGGTCCGCCGCGGGATCCACTACGACCGCATCCTCCGCGCCGTGCACATGACCCAGGCAGATCTCACCGACTCCCTCTACCAAGCCTGCCGCAAGGTCCTGCCCGCCGGCCAGGTCGGCGAGCAGATGACCTTCGTATCCTCCGAGTTGTTCCGCTTCTTCGACCAGTTCAGCCACGAACTAGCCGAAAACTACCGGCTCGAACAGTCGGCCTGGGAACACAGTGGAGACGCCACCCGCGCCGAGGTCGCCCGGGGCTTGCTCGAGGGAACGGTGACCTCCCTTCAAGCGGAGGATCGGACCGGCTACCGGATCACTGAACGACACCACGTCGCCCTCGTCCTCGGATCGACCGCACTGATCGTCAACGACCGCATCGAAGCAGTCGCCGACCGCGCCCGGCGGATCCTGGAGGGAATCGGGTGCACCGCGCAACTGATAGCCCCGAGCGGATACGGTCGTCTGTGGGCCTGGGGCAGCGTCGTCGATTCCGCTGATCTGCGGCTGACCCGTCCGCCGGTTGCCCCCGACGTCCTCGTCGCGGTGGGCACGGCAGGACTGGGCCGGAAAGGCTTCGGAGACAGTCACGCCGAGGCCTTGGCCGTCCTCAGGCTATTGACTCTACGAGATCCCTCGGTGCCGGACAGCCTCCTGTTTTCCGAGGTCGAGGTCCCGGCGCTGATGAGCCAGGACCAGGGCATGCTCACGCGCTTCGTGCGGCGCCACCTAGGAGCGCTGGCGGAGGACTCGGCCTACATGGCCGAGTTGCGTACCAGCCTGCTGCAGTATCTCAACACCGAGCGCAGCCTGCTGCGTACCGCCAAGCGTCTGCACGTTGCCCGTAACACGGTGACCTACCGGATCAAGAGAGCAGAGAAAATCCTGGGAGGACCGGTGGAGACCGACCACCACGCACTGCATACGGCCTTGATGATCAGCGACCTGCTGGGCACCGTCGTTCTGACACCGGGCAAGAGCTCGCGCTGACGCCGCTGGAGAGATAGTCGTCGGGGCAGTGACGGCCCTGCAAGATCGCGAGTAGCCGAAGCCACAACGTCCTGAGAACTGCAGGCCATCCACCGCAGCTCTTACGAGAATGAGGTGATCACAACCCGGTGAAGGCAGGTGGTTGGGCCGTTGGCGCCCGGTCGGGCGGGGTTCGCTAGGCGGCGAGCGGATGCGCGGCGAACCGGGCCGGCAACTGTGGACGTGTCCACGTGCAGCCCCGGTCGCAATCACGGCGTTCGGGTGCCCGTCGGCGGCGGCATGCACGATCCGGGCATGCGGCGCGGTCACGGTGCACGCCGATGTCCGTGCGGGCGCGGAAGGGCAACGCGGCACGCTCGACGTGCGGACAGGTCGATCACGACACCATCACACGTCATGATCACGGTTCCCCCGCACGACCGGTGGGCCAGGATGTCAGTCATGGCCGCCATCCGGTTTCGACGAAGATCTCTCTGCACCAACGCCTATCCGCCCGAGTCCGCGAGCGGTGGACCGCGATCACCCGGGTCGAACTGCGTTTCCGGGCCCCGCACGCCTACGTCGACGCTGTCCTGACCGACGGGTACACCCAACTACTGTGCCGCCTGAAGTATATCGGCTACGCCGCATATAGGGCTCCGCGGTCTCTACCGTGCCGGCCACGACGACGCCCAGAACCCCTACCTGCCCGCCGGTCAAGCGCTGGTGCCGCTGACGTGGCCCTCGACACAGCCTGCGTCCGCTGTCTCGCTCGCCCCCGCACGGTCCTTGAACCCCGACCAAAATAGCGCCGACGGCCACTAGCTGCAGATATGGCCTCCCGAGCCAATGCAATTCCTGAACCCTGGGCTGGCACCACAAGAGCGCGAGAGCAGTGGTGCAGAACACTTCTCTCATCGAGGTCGAGACGTATCACCTAGCAACCCGGCCCATTCGACTTCGAGCCGAAGGCTCCCCAATCCCTGCCGCACACGGAGAAACGACCTATGACTGAAATTTCCCTGCGTCCCGAAGCTGCCACCGACCCGCAACGGCGTGCCGACTTGCTCAGCCGGATCGATGAACTCGCACCGATGCTCGCCGCCAACGCCGTCATTGCCGACCAGGACCGCAAGGTCCCCGAGGAAAGCATCAAGGCTCTCTTCGAGGCAGGAGCATTCAGGCTGACCAGACCCAGAGCTTTCGGCGGATATGAGTCCTCGGCTCGCACCCTCTACGAAGTTATCGCGGCGATCGGCCGCCACTGCCCAGCGTCCGCTTGGGTCACCTCACTGTCCAGTGCCTCGGTCTGGGCGGTCGCGCACTTCCCTGCGACGGCCGTTGAGGAGGTATTTGGCGCCAACCCCGACGCGCAGTTCTGCGGCTCGATCACACTGGGCGGTGAGGCCACCCCCGTGGACGGTGGCTACATCGTGAACGGCAGTTGGGGATTTCAGTCCGGCAGCTACTATGCCGACTGGGCCATGCTGGGAACGCCAATCAAAGACGAGCACGATGAAATCGTCGACCAAGTCTTCGTGCTCGTTCCCCGTGAGGAATTGGGATGGAAGGACACCTGGCACGTTGCCGGCATGCGCGGCACTGGCTCGAATACTCTCATCGCCGAAGAGGTCTTCGTTCCGGAGAATCGGATCATGTCACTGCCGGGAACCTTGACGCATACCTTTCCCCAGGATCTGAGCGACAACCCGCATTACAACATGCCGATGATCCCCCTATTCAACCTCGCGCTGGTCGCGCCGCAGATCGGCATGGCCCGAGGAGCGCTCGACTCGGTGCTAGATTCCCTCGCCCAGCACCGAGGCATTGCCTTCTCCTACTACAAGGTTGCTGCCCAGGCCTCGATCACACAGACTCAGGTCGCCGAGGCAGCCTCCCTCATCGACACCGCCGAAGCTCTGCTCCTCAAGTCCGCAGAGGAGATCGACTTATTCGGTGCCAGTGCACAATTCATGCCAGCCACCGACCGCATCCGGGTCAAGATGGCCATCAACCGCGCCATGGAATGCGCCCGGGACGCAGTGGATCGACTACTGAACGTCGGAGGAGCCTCGAGCTTCGCGAACTTCAACCGGCTGCAGATGTACTGGCGTGACATCGAAACAGCATCTCGTCACGCGTTGCTCGCTCCGGCAATCGCGCGGGAAAGCTACGGACGGACGCTGCTCGGCATCGACGACCAGTCCACCCCATTCCTGTAACACCACAACGGATACTCCACTATCCGAAAAAGGAACACGACCATGTCCATCGACGCAGCCACCCCCGTCGCATCTCCTGTCCTCAAGCGCGCCTACGGCAAAATCCCTACCTCCGTTGCCATCATCACCACCGTCCACGACGGCAGGCCGAGCGGCATGACCGTAGGCAGTTTGACGTCTGTGTCGTTGGAACCGCCCCTCGTGACGTTCTCCGCGCTGGACACCTCGTTCACTGCCCAACAGGTCCTGAATTCGGGTCGATTCCAGGTGAATCTGCTCGCCTCAGGCCAGGAGGACACATGCTTCATCTATGCTTCCCGCCACCGCGCGGAGGAGCGGTTCGCTCCCGGTACGTGGACCTGGTCCCCGAACGGATTGCCCCGTCTAAACGGGTGCGTTCTGTGGCTCGAATGCGAACTCATCGGCCAGCCCGTCGTAGGCGACCACACGATGGTGATCGGACGGATCGCCGCGGCTCGAGAAGGCGCGGTCGACGCGACTCCACTCGTCTTCTACCGCTCCAAACTCGGGGGCCTCGACCCGCGCCATATGCGATTGGCCCAGCCCCAGGACTTCGAGTGGTCCGAGCTCTGAGGACAGCGCGTCGCCGGGGAGGTTTCCTGGGCCACCGCACATTTAGCCGCCAGGACCCGACGAGCGTCTACAACATCCTGCCCACCCAGGCAATCAAGGACGGGTGCCTGCCCACTAACTTCGAATTTCGCCCCAGGATTCACGTCAACGGCGTCGCCCCGGGCGGCATGTCGACCGATCTACGCCGTCCACAATCGATTGCGCACGACGAGTCGAACGCGTCATCGCTACCGCTGGCGGGGCTCCTCCGACACTGCACGCCGCTGCGGCAGCTCGCTGAGCCAGCGAACTTCACCGCGCACCTCGTTCCGCTTGCCTCCGAGAAGAATTCGGGGACCAAGACCGGGGCGATCATCAACTGCGATGGCGGCAACGGCATATACGGTCTGCCCGATACCGCCTGGCGGGGAGAATCTTTGAGCCGCTTAGGGCGACGCTACTTCCTCGTCAAGTGGATCATCCTTACACCCAACAACACCTTGCTCAGCAAGAACCCCAACCTCTGATCAGTCGATACAGGAGCAATTCAATGACAAAAGTGACCGAGCTCGGCTACCTAGGGCTGTCCGTTTCGAATCTGGACGCTTGGCGAGACTACGCCGCCGGAATCATGGGCATGCAGGTCGTCGATGAGGGCGAGGGCGACCGCATCTATCTCCGAATGGACCGGTGGCACCACCGAATCGTGTTGCACGCAGACGGCGGAGACGATCTTGCCTACCTCGGCTGGCGTGTGGCGGGCCCCGTGGAACTCGACGAACTCGCCGAAAGGCTGGAGAACGCCGGCATCCCGTTCAAGGTCGCCTCCGACGTCGAGGCGGCCGAGCGACGGGTGCTGGGCCTGCTCCAACTGGAGGATCCGAGCGGCAATCCGACGGAGATCTTCTACGGGCCGCAGATCGACACTGCTTCGCCGTTCCACCCTGGCCGGCCCATGTTCGGCAAGTTCGTCACCGGAGACCAGGGGCTCGGCCATGTGATCATTCGCGAGGACGACGTAGAAGCAGCGACCCGCTTCTATCGGCTGCTCGGACTCGAGGGTGCGGTCGAGTACAAGATCGCGCTCCCCGACGGATCAGTGGGAACTCCGGTGTTCATGCACTGCAACAATCGGCACCATTCCATCGCCTTCGGGCTTGGCCCGATGGAGAAGCGAATTAACCACTTGATGGTCGAATACACCGAACTTAATGACCTCGGCTACGCGCACGATCTCGTTCGGCAGCAGAAGTTCGACGTTTCCCTGCAGCTCGGCAAGCACTCCAACGACGAAGCGCTCACATTCTACTGCGCCAACCCGTCCGGATGGCTGTGGGAACCAGGCTGGGGTTCGCGGCACGCGCCCTCCCAGCAGGAGCACTATGTACGCGACATCTTCGGTCACGATAACGAGGTCGAAGGCTACGGCTTGGACATCCCCCTCAAGTAGGCGCGGTTGGAAACCGTGGCGGGTGGTCGTTGGATGCCGTCGATCGGACCACGCTTTGGACGTGTCAGTAAGCAACCCCGTATCGAAGTGTGAAGGCTCTCTTGCAGGGCGAGCTTCATCCGCACATCCGGGACAAGACGAGGCGCGACACTTGAGCTCGGTACGCCGCAGGGGTTACGTCATCGACAAAGCGGACCTGTGCCGAGCCCATTGACGGCCTTTTTACATTCCATGGAGTGTCCGACAGATGCACTGCCGATCTAGGTCCATCCCTACCCGGGTGAGCTCGTGTCTGACCCTAGGTTTGATTGATTGCATGCAATTTCCGAGTCCAAATCATCGGAGCCCCTGGCAAATTCGGTGAGCTATCAGCTCGCTGACGATGGGGTGAACCCACATAGGAGGAACAATGCCGCTGCGCCAGAATGGGTCGCTGCGCCAGGAAGACCGGGTCGACATGGCTCCGCGTCTCCACCGTGACGCCCTCTACATCGGTGGCCAATGGTGCGGTGCGTCGACCGGGGATCGGCTGGTCGTCGAAAATCCGGCAACGGAGGAAGTATTGGGCTTTGTCCCGGCCGGGGGCCGAGTTGACGTCGACAAAGCAGTCTCTTCCGCAGCCGAGGCAGCGGCCGAGTGGGGTTCGTCGTCGGTCGACGAGCGGATTGCAGTCCTTCGCCAGCTCGGTTCACTCCTGCGAGCGAGTACCCCCGAGCTCGCGGCATTGGTGACCGATGAGGTCGGGGCACCAATCAGATTCTCCGAGAAGGTGCATCTCGGGCTACCCGTCTCGGTCGTCGACTCCCACGTCAGCCTGCTCGAACAAGGGGCGCTCGATGACGAACGGATCGGGACTTCGCTGGTGACCAAGGCCCCCATGGGTGTGACTGTTGCGATCACCCCGTGGAACTATCCGCTCCACCAGGTCATCGGAAAACTCGCCCCAGCAATCGCCGCAGGCTGCACGACAGTCGTCAAACCCAGTGAGATCGCTCCGCTGTCCACGTTCATGCTTTTCGACCTCCTAGCTGAGTGTGGCTTGCCGCCCGGCGTGGTCAACCTCGTCAGTGGTGTGGGTTCCGATATCGGTGAGGCGCTCGTGAGCCATACAGACGTGGACATGGTGTCCTTCACCGGCTCGACCCGTGCAGGCCGCCGGGTGGCGGAGCTTGCCGGCACCGGCCTGAAGAAAGTGACCCTCGAACTGGGCGGAAAGTCGGCGAGCATCATTCTCGACGACGCTGACCTCGATACGGCAGTGAAGGCAACCGTTGCAAAGGCATACCAGAACGGCGGGCAGACGTGCTCAGCATGGACCCGCCTGCTGGTGCCGGATCGTCTGTACGACGAGGTGCTGGAGCGGGTCGTCACCGAAGCGGCGTCGTTCGTCCCCGGCGATCCGCGTGAACCCGCCACCAAACTCGGACCGATGGTCTCCGGCAGCCAGCGTGCGCAGGTCCTCGACTACATCCGCAAGGGCGAGGCCGAGGGCGCGAAGGTGGTCGCCGGCGGTGCGTACGACGTGCCAGGCATGACTCGCGGACACTACGTTCCTGCAACCGTGCTGACAGACGTCGTGCCGGACGCGACCGTCGCTCAAGAGGAGATCTTCGGGCCGGTTCTCTCCGTCCTCCGGTACGAGAACGACGACGACGCTGTCGCCGTGGCCAACAATTCCCGCTACGGGCTCGCCGGCGCGGTGTGGTCCACCGACGTGGATCGCGCGTCCCGGGTGGCGCGCAGATTGGCAACCGGTCGCGTCGACATCAACGGCGCCGCCTTCAACCCCCTGGCCCCATTCGGGGGCTTCAAGGACTCCGGTTTCGGCCGAGAGCTCGGCCGCTACGGCTTGGAGGAGTACCTCCAGCCGCGATCCCTCCAACTCTGACCCTGCTTCCAGGACGGTCTCCAGACGATGAACGCGATCCAGTCACTACTCTATCCACGCTCCATTGCCGTGGTCGGAGCATCCAACGACCCCGGCAAGCTGTCCGGACGCCCGATAGCTCACCTGCAGCGCCTCGGCTTCAAGGGCCAGATCGTCCCGGTCAACCCGCGGCGCGCAATGGTGCAGGGCCTGCCCGCGGTGGCCACCATCGAGGAGATCACGAACGACGACGTCGACCTCGCACTCATCATGGTCGAGGCCGACGGTGTCGCAGAGGCAGTCCGCGCATGCGGTAAGCGGGGCATCCCGGCTGCCATCGCCTGTGCCTCCGGGTTTGCCGAGACGGCGGGTGGGGTCCGGCTCCAGGACGAACTGCGCGCGGCGGTCGAAGAGAGCGGAGTTCGTCTCCTCGGCCCCAACTGCCTGGGCATGATCGGCCTACACGACCGAGCGGTGCCCACCTTTACCACCGCCCTCGACAACATCGCCGATCTCGCGGTGGGACCGATTGCCTTCGTCAGTCAGAGCGGTGCATTCGGATCACTCATCTTCAGCCAGGCCCAACAGATGGGGCTGGGCATGTCGCACTTCATCACCACCGGCAACGAGGTCGACTTGTCGGTGCCGGAGCTGTTGAACGCCCTGGTTGACGACCCCCATGCGCAGGTGTTGCTCACCTACTTGGAGGGTGTCGCTGACGGGCGTGAGCTGATCGAGGCCGCACGGAAGGCCGACGCGGCGGATAAGCCCCTCATCGCGGTCAAGGTGGGTAGGTCCACCAGCGGCGCCGCCGCCGCGCGGTCCCACACCGGTGCGATTGCCGGTTCGGACGCTGTATTCGACGGCTTCGCCGACGAGTTCGGCGTCATCAGGCCCGACAGTATGGGTGAGATGCTCGACCTGGCGGTCATGTTCGGCACCGGTCGACGGGCACAGGGACGGCGGTTGACGACCATCACGCTCTCCGGAGGGGCCGGGGTGCTCGCGACCGACGTGGCCGAAGAGCTCGGTCTCGACCCGTCGCCGTGGCCGGACGTGTGGCAGCGGGAGATGAGGGCCGCGATCCCGCCGTACGGGTCGTCGAAGAACCCCATTGACCTCACAGCCACCATGCTCAGCGACCCCGACCTTCTCGCCGGCGCTCTCGGGGTGGTCGAGCGAAACCCGGATACGGACTTGGTGCTGATAATCCTCGGGAACGCCGACGATTCCGCGCCCGCCCTCGTGGAGGCGATCCGCCGATTCCATGAGAAAACTCATGTGCCACTTGCGGTGTCGTGGACCGGTGGGAACGGCTGGGCGCTCGACGAGCTCAACGGTGCGGGGATACCTACGTACATCGATCCGTCTCGCGCGGTGGCGGCCCTGGCCGCGTTGGCCGACTACAGCTTGCGGTCCGTACCGGAAATTCCCACGCCACCTGCCGGTTTCGACGTGGCCGCCGCACGGGCACTCATCTCGGAAATCCGTGCCGAGGGTCGCTGCCAGCTGAGCGAATATGAGTCGGTGCAACTCCTTGCGACTTACGGCATCGGGTGCACGCAATCGATCCCCGCAGATACGGTGGAGGCCGCCGTCGCGGCATTCGACGCTGTGGGCGCATCCGTTGCGGTCAAGCTCCTCAGCGCCTCTGTCGCGCACAAGAGCGATCTCGGCCTGGTCAGGCTCGGCCTCGACACACCCTCGGCAGTCGCGGATGCAGGGCGAGAGATCCTCGCCGCGGCGCAATCGGCCGGCATCGAGGACGGTCGCCTGCTCGTCCAGGCGATGGCGACCCCGGGCGTCGAGATGATTGTCGGAGCGAAGAACGATCAGGCATTCGGCCCCGTAGTGGTCGTCGGGCTCGGAGGCATCCATGTCGAAGTGCTCCACGACAGCCAAGTGCGCCCAGCGCCGATCGGGGACTCCTCAGCCCGAACGATGCTGAGCCACCTGCAAGGGCACAAGTTGCTCGACGGGGCGCGTGGAGCCGCGGCCGTCGACGTGACAGCAGTGTGCGACGTCGTCACCCGCCTCTCCTGGCTGATGGCGGATCTCCAGGACCTGATCGAGGAGATCGATGTGAATCCCGTGCTCGCCTCTGCTCACGGTGCTGTCGCCGTCGACGCGCTGGTGCTGCTGCGTTCCACCCGGGAACAGGACGGTGTGCGATGAAGACGGCCTACCTCGTTGACGGTGTCCGCACGCCGTTCGGGCGCTACGGCGGAGGACTCGCCGAGGTCCGCACCGACGACCTCGCCGCCCACGTCGTGGGGGAGCTCGTCGCTCGGCACCCTCAGGTCGACTGGGAGTCACTGGACGACTTGATCCTCGGCTGCGCCAATCAGGCCGGTGAGGACAACCGAAACGTCGGGCGCATGGCCGCGCTCCTGGCCGGTCTTCCGGTGGAGGTGCCGGGCAGTACGGTGAATCGGTTGTGCGCCTCGGGCCTGAACGCGGTGGCCTCGGCTGCGCAGGCCATCCGTTCGGGTGACGTCGATCTGGTGATCGCCGGCGGGGTGGAAAGCATGACGCGAGCGCCGTTCGTCTTTCCGAAGTCGGCCACGCCGTTTGGGCGGGCGATGGAGGTCCACGACACGACGATCGGCTGGCGCTTTGTGAACCCGGCGATGAAGGCGGCACACGGCATCGACTCGATGCCGCAGACCGCGCAGAACCTCGCCGACGAGCGGGGCATCGGTCGGGAGGACCAGGACCTGTTCGCCCTGCGCTCACAGGAACGCGCAGCGAAGGCCCAGGCCGAGGGACGCTTTGCGGTCGAGATCGCGCCCTTGGCGCTCGAGTCGGACGAGCACCCCCGACGGACCAGCATGGAAAAGCTGGCCGCGCTGCGCCCGATCGAGCCGGGCTGGACGGTGACGGCGGGAAACTCGTCTGGCGTGAACGATGGTGCCGTCGCGCTGCTGGTTGCCTCCGCCGAAGCAGTGGAGCGCTACGAACTGCAGCCGCTGGCCCGGATCACGTCATGCGCGGCCGCCGGTGTGCCACCGAGAACCATGGGAATCGGTCCGGTGCCAGCGACCAACAAGCTGCTCGCCCGCCAAGGTCTCTCATTGTCCGACATCGACCTCATCGAGCTCAACGAGGCCTTCGCAGCCCAGTCACTTGCCGTGCTGCGGGAGCTCGGCCTCCCGGACGACGCGGAGCACGTCAACCCCAACGGTGGAGCAATTGCGCTGGGGCATCCGCTCGGCGCCAGCGGTGCACGGCTTGCACTCACCGCGGCGATCGAGCTGAAGCACAGAGTGGCGATCCGAGCGATAGCGACGCTGTGTATCGGGGTCGGCCAGGGGCTTTCGGTCCTTCTGGAGGCGGCATGAGCGCGTATGACACCCTGTTGTACGACGTGACCGACGGCGTAGCCGTGATCACCTTCAACCGTCACGAGGCACGCAACGCACTCAGCAGGGCGGCGCTCGCCGACCTTCGTGCAGCGCTCTCGGTCGCCCGCGAGGACGACTCGATCGGTGCTGTGGTGTTCACCGGTGCTGGGGAGAAGGCCTTCGTCGCGGGGGCAGACATCAGTCAACTCCGCAGCTCCTCCCTGCACACCGGCTCGAGTCGGAGATGCAGCGCACCTTCGACGAGGTGGAGTCGTTCGAGAAGCCGACGATCGCCGCAGTGAACGGCTTCGCGTTGGGCGGCGGCTGCGAGCTGGCGATGTCCTGCGACATCCGGATCGCTTCATCAAACGCCCGCTTCGGCTTACCCGAGACAACGCTCGGAATCCTGCCGGGCGCCGGTGGCACGCAGCGTATCGGCCGTTTGGTCGGGGTGGGTCGGGCCATCGAGCTCGTCCTCACCGGTCGTCTCGTCCCCGCCGACGAGGCGCTACGGATCGGACTGGTCACGGCCGTCACCGCGCCAGGTGAACTGCTGGAGGAGGCGCGGCGAACCGCCGTGACGATCCTGTCCAAGGGCCCGCTCGCCGTGCGCCTGGCAAAGCTCGTGATCCGCTCGGGTCTGGATGCCGATCTGCGGACCGGGCTTGTCGTGGAGCGGCTCGCCCAATCCCTGCTCTACACCACCGCGGCAGAGGGCGCGCAGGCGTTCATCGACAAGCGGGTCCCGCAGTTCGGAGGTATCTGATGAAGGTGTTGGTCGTCGGAGCGGGAGCGATGGGTTCCCAGGTTGGCATGGTGGTCGCGCTTGCGGGGCTGGAGGCGGTCGTGTGTGACGTTTCTGTGCAGGCTCTGGCAGATGCGGAGGCATCGCTGCGGCAGCGGCTCGCCGGGCAGGTCGCCAACGGCCGTCGCACCCAGGAGGCCGTCGACGGAGCCTTTGCCCGGCTCCGCTTCGAGAGCAACCTCGAGTTCGCGGCAGCCGATGCAGACCTGGTGATCGAGGCCATCGTCGAGAAGGTCGACGCGAAGCGTGCCCTCTTCGCCGAGCTCGGCCGCCTCACGCAGCCACACGCGATCCTCGCGTCCAACTCGTCGTCGATCGTGCCCTCCAAGCTGGCCGACGCGTCGGGACGGCCGGACCGCTTCGTCAACATCCACTTCTTCAATCCCGCGCTGGTGATGAAGGCGGCCGAAGTTGTTCGCGGACCGGAGACCTCGGACGCCACCATGAAGTCGGCCGTCGACTTCGTCGAGCGGATCGGGAAGACCCCCATCGTGCTCGACAAGGAGATTTTCGGCTTCGCTGCCAACCGGCTCCTCAACGCGGTACGCGATGAGGCGATACGGCTCTACGAGGACGGATACGCCTCGGTCCAGGCGATCGACACCGCCGCCAAGGCGGCACTGGGCTATCCGATGGGTCCATTCGAACTGATGGACCTCACCGGCATTGACATCGGCTATCACGTGAAGAAGGAGCGCTACGCCGAGACCGGTGACCCAGCGGACCTTCCCAGCCGGAGCGTGACCGAACTCGTCGAGTCCGGTCACCTCGGACGCAAGACCGGCCGCGGCTGGTACACCTACGACAAGACAGGAACCTGACATGGACCTCTCGTTCAACGAGGAACAGGTCGGCTTCAAGAAGCTCGCCCGTGATTTCCTCGACAAAGAAGTCGTTCCGTTCCGTGCTGCATGGGATCGTGCGGAGTCGGTCGACACGGCGATCATTCCCAAGCTTGGCCAAATCGGCTTCTTCGGGCTGACCATCCCCGAGGAGTACGGCGGACTCGGCGGCGACTACATCACCTATTGCATCGGCATGGAAGAACTCGGCCGCGCAGACTCCGCCGTACGCGGCATCGTTTCGGTCTCGATGGGCTTGGTGGGCAAGGTGATCCTGTCCCACGGCACCGAGGAGCAGAAGCAGCAGTGGCTCCCCGGCATCGCCGACGGCACCACCCTGGCCTGCTTCGGACTCACCGAGCCCGACACCGGCTCCGACGCCGGGAACCTCAAGACCCGCGCCACCCGCGACGGTGACGACTGGATCCTCAACGGCAACAAGATTTTCATCACCAATGGCACGTGGGCCGACGTCTGCCTCGTCTTCGCGCGCACCGGCGGGCCGGGTCCCAAAGGTGTCTCGGCCTTCCTCGTCCCAACCGACACACCCGGCTTCGGCCGCACCGAGATCCACGGCAAGCTCGGCCTACGAGGCCAGGCCACGGCCGAACTGTCCTTCGACGGAGTGACGGTCCCCGCGAGCGCACTGCTCGGCGCCGAGGGCGAGGGATTCAAGATCGCAATGCACTCTCTCGATAAAGGACGCGTCTCCGTCGCGGCCGGTTGCGTCGGAATCATCCAAGGCTGCCTCGAGGCAGTGGTCGACTACTCGACCCAGCGGCGGCAGTTCGGACGCCCGCTCGCATCGTTCCAGATGATTCAGGACATGATCGCCGACATCTCGGTGGACGCCGACGCCGCCCGTCTTCTGACGTGGCGGGCGGCAGACCTGATCGAGCGCGGTGAGCCTTTCGGCACCGAGGCCTCCAAGGCCAAATACTTCGCCTCCGAGGCCGCAGTCCGTGCGGCCAACCTCGCCATCCAGGCCTTCGGCGGCTACGGCTACGTCGACGAGTACCCCGTGCAGAAGTACATGCGCGACGCCAGGGTGATGACCCTCTACGAAGGCACCTCCCAGATCCAGAAGCTGCTCATCGGCCGCGCCGAGACCGGCGTCAGCGCCTTCCTCTGAAAGAACCCAACAATGACCACCCCTCACGCGACCCCTTGGTCATCGGCCAGATACCTACCCGTCGTGCAGCGTTTCGCCGACGTCAGAAGCCCTTCAACAAAGGAGAACCAGTGATCTCACATCACATGATCGAGCAGCGAATCCAGTCCGGAGCGCTCGAATCCAACACACTGCTTGCGGGTGACCCGGACGCGCCGGCGCTGGTTCTGCTTCATGGATCAGGACCCGGCGCGCACGCCGCCTCGAACTGGGCACCGATCATCCCGGAACTCGCCAAGCACTTCCGCGTCATCGCCCCCGATCTCGTCGGGTTCGGAAAGACCGAACTCCCTGTCTCCTACCCCGAACACATCATGTCCTGGACCGGAATGCGGTTGGAGCAGGTGCAGGGCCTGCTCGACACCCTCGGTGTGAACAAGGCGCACATCCTCGGTAACTCCATGGGCGGAGCGGTAACGCTGCACCTGCTCGCGGAGGCTCCCGACAGGTTCGACAAGGCAGCCCTGATGGGATCCATCGGCGCTCCGATCACCAAGGCACCGCAGGAACTCATCCGGCTGGTCAACTTCTACGCCGACCCCCGCCTTCCCACGTACCGCCAGCTCATGCACAGCTTCGTCTACGACCCGGCAACCTTCCCGGGCATGGACGAGATCGTCCGGACACGCTTCGAGGTCGCGACCGATCCCGAGGTCCAGGAGGTGCAGGAGGTGATGTTCCGATCCATGCGCAACGGCATGGAGTCCATCGTCCTGCCACCCAGCGTCCTGAAAACCCTTCCGCACGAGGTCCTGATCTTCCACGGTCGCCAGGACCGCGTCGTGCCGCTCGAGACAAGCCTCTACCTGCTCCAGCACCTCGAGCGTGCCGAGCTGCACGTGCTCGACAGGTGCGGCCACTGGGCGCAGCTGGAGCGTTGGGACATCATGCAAAGCCTCCTCCTGCGCCACCTGGGTATCGATGACTGACAACGCGGCACCGGCGACAGCCCTCGAGCCAGTTCCAGCCGTCACCGACACGATTGCGGCGGAACTGGCCGAGGAGCTCGAGGCTGCTCGGGTAGGACGTAGCCAGATTCGGCAGTTGAGCCAGCGCTATCCGGAGATGAGCATCGAGGACGGGTATCGGGTGAACAGGGCCTGGTCCGAGCTTCGGCAGCGGGGCGGCCGAGAAGTCCGGGGCCACAAGATCGGCCTGACCTCAGTGGCGATGCAACGTGCAGTCGGGATTACCGAGCCCGACTACGGGACACTCTTCGACGACATGTTCTTCGAGGACGGTCAACGAATCGATCCGCCGCTGTTCATCACTCCCAAGGTCGAAGTCGAACTGGCGTTCGTGATGGCGCGTGACCTGACGGCGGTGGACGCCACGATCTTCGACGTGCTCGATGCCACTGCCTATGTCGTGCCCGCGCTGGAGATCATCGATGCTCGCATCGAGCGGATCGACTCGGCCACCGGAGCAAGTCGAACTGTCAAGGACACCATTGCGGACAACGCCGCCTCGGCGGGTGTGGTGACCGGGGGGCGGCCCGTTCGTCCCCATGACCTCGATCTGCGCCGCGTCGGTGCAATCCTGATGAGGAACGGGATAGTGGAGGAGACCGGTGTGGCGGCGGGCGTCCTCAACCATCCGGCGAACGGCGTCGCCTGGCTTGCGCGAAGGTTGGCTCGATGGGGTGAGTATCTGCACGCCGGTGAGCTCGTTCTGGGTGGTTCGTTTACTCGCCTGGTCGACGTGAGCGCCGGCGACGTCTTCACCGCCGACTACGGTGACCTGGGCACGGTCTCCTTCTCAATGGGCGGGGCGTCATGAGAACCCCGGTCAACGAATTCAAACGCCGCCTGTCCGGCGATCAGCCCCTGATCGGGTTCTGGCTCACCCTCGGTGACACTGTGAGTGCCGAGGTCTGCGCAGGTGCGGGCTTCGACTGGGTCGTCATCGACGGGGAGCACGGACCGTACGACGCGCGCTCCGTGCTCCCGGTCCTACAGGCAATGGGAGGCTATCCCGACTGCGCGCCGGTGGTGCGTGTCCCGACGGGGGAGCCATGGCTGCTCAAGCAGTACCTCGACGCCGGCGCCCCCACCGTTTTGGTCCCCATGGTCGACACAGCCGCCCAAGCCCGAACGGTGGTCGATGCCTGTCGCTATCCACCGCAAGGATCGAGAGGAGTGGGCGGTGCGCGGGCGAGCAGGTGGGGACGGTATCCCGACTATCTCAAAGAGGCTAACGACGAGGTTTGTGTCCTGATCCAGGTCGAGACCGCCGAGGCACTGGACAATCTCGAGGAAATTCTCGACGTGGAGGGGATCGACGGGGTCTTCGTCGGTGCCGCCGACCTTGCTGCCTCCCTCGGGCATCCGGGCTACGCCGCGCACCCCGAGGTGCAGAGTGCCATCCGGACCGCTCTCGCACTGATCGAGAAGAAGGGACTTCCGTCAGGAACCCTTGCCACCGTTGAAGAAACCGCCCACGCCTATGTCGAAGCCGGGGTGCGGTTCGTGGCCGTCGGAATCGACGCACATCTACTCGCCCGCCACACCAGCGCGCTGGCGCAGCGGTTCACCTGACACAACATCAGATTCGGCAGTTGTCCCGATGTTTGAAAACGATCTACAACCGGCCCTGGCCGTCGCGTGCGGCATATCCGGTGCTGAACGGTCCATATGAACTCTTGAACGGGGGAGTAGTAATGAATCGGCCAACCCAGTTGCCGCCCAGCGCCGCGAATTCCGACAACCATCAGAACGCACCGCAACTGACCGGCGACGAATTGTGGATGGCCCTCAAGGCATTGACAGGAATAGGCGCGCCCGCACGAAGGTACGCTGCTCCTACAGCTACCGTCGTTGACAGGACTTCGCACGGTGAGTTGCGGGGAGTGGGACGTACTCGCTCTTGCTCGATTCCGTGACGGGAAGCGTGATGAATCATGAATGGAATACGCGTTTCCCTCGCATGAGAATTCGAGTCCTCAGTGCAATGGCGAGCTTTTAGTCCAGGCTCGTAGTACCTGCCGCCCGCCGACCCGAGCGGATATTCCGTCGGGTTGGCGGGTTGGTGGCCGCCAGCTGCGCGGAATCGGGGTGGATGGGGGAGCTCATTGTTGAGGTGCGCGTTTGTCATCGACATAGGGGGAGTCGGCGGACGAAGCCGGCATTTTCCAGGCGGCGGATGGTTCTGGTCATCGTGGCGGCATCGGAGTCCATCAGGTTGATCAGGTCGACCTGGCGTTGCGGGCCCGCCCAGTTCCCACAGGTGCATCACCACCAGCGCCTGGCCGGGGTGAAGGCAGACACGCAGGAGCTGGCCGGCGATCACGCGATGGGCTCGGGACACGCGGAGATCGCATGACTGATCGGCCCACCCGCTGCAGCCGCGGGCACGGGCACAGATCCGGTCACTGATCCGGCCTCTTTCTTTGGCACGCACTCCGTCATGGTCATCCCACTTTCATAAACTGTTCGAGCTCCCGTCGATGTGGTCGAACAGCACTCCGAAGTCGGGCTGATCGGCACCGAGTTGGGCTTGCACAGCGGGTGAGGTCATGCCGATCTTGCGGTCGACGACGTGGTGGCGTCCGGCGACCGCTGCATCGGCGTTGAGATCTTGTACGCGGTAGGCGGTGTCGATGTCGATCCGCCCGATCAGATTCCGTACCGGGGTGCGCGGGGCGCCTGCACGTTCGGCGTCAGCAATCCGTGCGGCCGTGTCCTCGATCAGGTAAGTGTCTACTGGGCGGACGGAGGTCATCCGTGGACCCTTTTCGTTGGGTCTGCGTTGTGGGAACAGCTGGGGTCTATTCGTCGACGGACACGGCGGTGTTGATCCCGAATCCGGCGATCCACTCCGGGATTTCGCGGTAGAAGGTCGAGGTGACGCGGTACTTCCCCACGGCGCGCATTGCCGCGTACGCGGCGATCCAGGTGCGCACTTCGTGGGAGGAGTGCCCGGCCTGCTCGACGAACCACTCATTGGTCCAGGAGTCGATCTGCTCGATCTCGCCCGAGGCGAGAACGTCGAGCAG
>NZ_NHML01000103.1:0-613 GCF_002165735.1 Rhodococcus sp. NCIMB 12038 | reverse complement strand
CACCTCCGGCATCCGTATCAACGCGGTGGCGCCCGGTCCGATCGCAACCGCGATGACCGCCGCCGTCCCCACAGACATCATGGACAGCATCGTCGGTCGCACCGCCGCCGGCCGCTACGGGCAACCCGACGAGGTCGGACAGGCGGTGGCCTGGCTGTGCTCGGATCAGGCCTCATACATCAATGGCGCAGTTCTCCCCGTCGACGGCGGCTGGCTCGCCAGCTGACACGACCGACGCGCGCCCACCAGCTTCCCGCGCTCACCATTCCTCGATCAGCGCGAGGCCGCTGCGCCCCACCCTCACCCGAAACCTCACAGGACACCCAACCGCCATAACGGAAGGCACGGAGATGGCCTCAACGAACTGGCACCTGGTCCAGTACACCACCAACGGCACGAACTCGTGCCTCGGCTTCGGCGCGGGCGGGGTAGTCCGCGCTGCCCCCGCGCCCCTCGTCAGCCTGGACACCATGGCAGTGCTGAAGGAATGGCCTCGGCACAGCGAATTCCTCACCACTCTCGACATCGACACCCTCGAGGTCGTCGAGAACGCCACACTCCTGGCACCGGTCACCTACCCGAACACGGTGCTCTGCGCCGGCGTCAACTACTA
>NZ_NHML01000096.1:0-1195 GCF_002165735.1 Rhodococcus sp. NCIMB 12038 | reverse complement strand
GCTCGACGTCATCTCTGACGAGTCGAAAGGCTACTTCGAGCCGCGGCCCTGGCACACCGACTTCCCGCAGTACCCGAAGACGTGGGAAGTCGACCTGGCGGCGGTCAACAGCTGGGGCCCGATCAACCAGGCGCTCCTCGAGCACTGAGCGGAAGACAGGATTTCCACCATGTGGTCGCTGGTTCAATACGAAACACCTGGCCTTCCCGGACACCGACTCGGCGTGCTCGACAACGACACCGTCCGGGCGCTGCCCTCCCACTGGCCTCACGACATGCTCGCCCTGCTCGATTCGTGGCACGCGTGGCAGGACAAGCTGCGATCCCTCGATCCGGTCGAGCTCGATGCGGTCGCCGACGCACGGCTTGTGCTTCCCATCACGCATCCCCGGAAGGTCATCTGCGCCGGCGCGAACTTCTACGACCATGCGGCCGAGATGGGCACAGCCCGGCCGGATCCCGCGGAGTCGCCGTTCTTCTTCCTCAAGCCTCCGACGACCGCGCTCACCGGCCCTTACGACACCATACGTGTACGGGACATCGAAGGTGCCGGTCTCGACTGGGAGATCGAACTAGCCGTCGTCATCGCCGATAGGTGCGCGGACCTCGCCGTGGACGAGGTCGACGCACACGTTGCGGGATACACGGTCTCGAACGACCTGTCAGCCCGCCTCCGGTTCCCCCGCCCGAACGCAGTCCTCGCCCCATTCGCCTTCGACTGGCTCAAACACAAGGCGTTCGACCAGTCCTGCCCGATCGGCCCCGGGATCACACCGGCATGGCAAGTCGGGGATCCCGGCGACCTGTCGCTCCGGCTTTCCGTGAACGGGGTCGTCAAGCAGGACTCGTCGACACGCGACATGGTCGTCGACGTGCGGCGTCTGGTGTCCGAGGTCAGCCATACCTTGACGTTGGAGCCCGGCGACCTCATCCTGACGGGTACCCCGGCTGGCGTCGGGATGCCCCGGAAGGATTTCCTTCACAACGGCGATGTAGTCGAGGCGGAGATCGAAGGACTCGGCCGCATCATCAACACACTCGAGAGTGCATGAGATGACAGATCTGATCGCAGAAGCNCCCTGGCCGGACGTGAAGGCGGACGTGCCCTCCACTATGAGCGCGATGGTCTTCCGGGAGTTCGGCGAACCCGAAGTGCTCCAGATGGAGACAATGCCCGTACCCCCGGTGGGACCCGA
>NZ_NHML01000029.1:0-106676 GCF_002165735.1 Rhodococcus sp. NCIMB 12038 | reverse complement strand
ATGCTGCACCGGTCGCGGACCATCACGTCGATCTGTTCGCGATCCTCGAGGGACAGGAACCGGGCGGATCGGGGTGGACTCCGGCGGGGACGAACCCCACCGGAGTCGATGATCCACCGGCGCGCGGTGGACGCGGTCACCTCCGCGGCGCACGCCGCTTCCACGACCGTGGCACCCTGCGTACGACACTGCCAGAANATCAACCGCGACTGCTCCGACGCCGGCGGACGACCGATCATCACCATCTGCAACACCCTCCATCATCAGGGATGTTGCAACGACCGGTTGAACCCGCCCAACCAGAAAGGCGCACGGGCGGCGGAGCCGCCTACAGGCGCTCGAGGACCATGGCCATGCCCTGACCGCCTCCGACGCACATGGTTTCGAGGCCGAACTGCTTGTCGTGGGTGGTCAGGTTGTTCAGCAGGGTGGCGGTGATGCGGGCGCCGGTCATGCCGAACGGGTGACCGAGGGCGATCGCGCCGCCGGAGACGTTCAGCTTGTCCTCATCGATGTTCAGCTCCCGCGCCGACCCGATCACCTGCACCGCGAACGCCTCGTTGATCTCGACCAGGTCGATGTCGGAGATACCCAACCCGGCGATCGCGAGGGCACGCCGGGACGCCTCGATCGGGCCGAGGCCCATGATCTCCGGCGACAGACCGGACACCCCGGTCGACACGATCCGCGCGAGCGGGGTCAGGCCGAGTTCCTTGGCCTTGGTGTCGGACATGATCACCAGGGCGGCGGCGCCGTCGTTGAGCGGGCACGCGTTGCCGGCGGTCACGGTGCCGTCCGGGCGGAACACCGGCTTCAGCTGGGAGACGGCCTCGTAGGTGGTGCCGGCGCGGGGGCCGTCGTCGGCGGAGACGACGGTGCCGTCGGGCAGGGTGACCGGGGTGATCTCCCGTGCAAAGAAGCCGTTCTCGATCGCTTCCTCGGCGCGGTTCTGGGAGCGCACCGCCCAACGGTCCTGCTCCTCGCGGGTGATGCCGGTGACCTGGGCGACGTTCTCGGCGGTCTGGCCCATCGCGATGTAGGTGTCGGGGACCAGACCCTCCTGCCGGGGATCAACCCACCGCTGGCCGCCCTGGGCGAGCTTCTCGGTGCGGGTCTGCGCGTCCGCGTACAGCGGGTTCTGGGTGTCGGGCAGCGAATCGGAGTTTCCCTTCACGAACCGGGACACCGTTTCGACGCCGGCGGAAATGAACACATCCCCCTCGCCGGCCTTGATGGCGTGCAGCGCCATCCGGGTGGTCTGCAGGGACGAGGAACAGTAGCGGGTGATGGTGGTGCCGGGGATGAAGTCGTAGCCGAGCTGGACGGCGACGTTGCGGCCCATGTTGAAGCCCTGCTCACCGCCGGGCAGGCCGCAGCCCAGGATGAGGTCGTTGACGTCGGTCGGGTCGAGTGCGGGCACCTTGTCGAGGGCCGCCTGCACCATCTGCGCGGCGAGGTCGTCGGGGCGCATGCCGACCAGCGACCCCTTCATGGCGCGACCGATCGGGGAACGGGCAATGGAAACGATGACGGCCTCGGGCATGGGTAACTCCTACCGATTGACGTGGTGGACGGCAGTCGGTGCGGACCTGCAGCCCCTCAGTTCTAAGCATATGCTTATTTTCTAAGCGTTTGCATATATTGACCACGGCTGCGGCACGGTGTCAACCCCCGGATGCCCGCGGTTGTGCTCAACCGACAACGCGGCGCGCGAACTCGAGCCCCCGAGACCGTTTCTCATCCTCACACCCGCCGATAGTGTCGTGGATCACACCACCACTTAAGGGGATCGAAATCGTGTCGCACATCGGCTATTTCGCTTGGGACCTCGCCGCGCAGCGCGCAGATGCGCCGTGCCTGCGCGACGACCGCCTCGACCTGACCTACCGGCAGTTCGCGCAGCGGGTCGACGCGTTCGCCGCGCAGTTGTCCGGGCACGGCGTCGGTCGCGGTGACGTCATCGCGATCATGCTGCCCAACCGCGCCGAACTGCTCGTCGCCCTCATGGCTGCCTGGCGGATCGGGGCGGCCGCGACCCCGGTCAATCCCACCTTCACCGCGACGGAAGCCGAGTATCAGATCGCGGACGCCGCGGCAGTTCTCGTCGTCAACGAGGGACCGGACGCACCCACCGGCGGACGGCCGACAATCGCCGTCGACGACATGGCGACCACCCCCGAACCCGACTGGGCGCCGGGCCCGACCGCCGGCGCAGACGACGTCGCCCTCCTGATCTACACGTCCGGTTCGACCGGGCGCCCCAAGGGTGTGATGCTCACCCACGAGAACCTGCAGTTCATGAGTTCGTCGATGGTGCAGCACTTCTCGCTCACCGCCGACGACCACTGCCTGCTGATCCTGCCGCTGTTCCACGTCAACGCGATCTGCGTCAGCTTCCTGACCCCGATGCTGGCCGGCGGTCAGCTGAGCGTCACCGGACGATTCTCTCCGGCCCGGTTCTTCGACGACGTCGCCCGCCTGCGCCCGACGTACTTCTCCGCGGTCCCGACCATCTACGCCCTGCTGGTCTCCCAGGACGCCGCCACCGACCTCTCGTCGCTGCGGTTCGCAGTGTGCGGGGCCGCCCCGATCTCGAAGGAACTCCTCGACCGCGCCGAGCAGCGTTTCGGTCTCGCCATCGTCGAGGGCTACGGGCTGACCGAGGGGACGTGCGCGTCGGCGTGCAACCCGCCGGGCGGTGTCCGCAAGCTGGGCACGGTCGGCCCCGCACTGCCGGGTCAGACCATCGCTATCGTCGACGAGTCCGGCGCACCGGCACCGGTGGGGACCGTCGGGGAGGTAATGATCCGGGGCGCGAACGTGATGCGCGGCTACCTCGGACGGCCCGAAGAAACCGAACGCACCGTCGTCGACGGGTGGCTGCACACCGGCGACGTCGGCCGCCTCGACGAGGACGGGTACCTCACCCTCGTCGACCGCATCAAGGACATGATCATCCGCGGCGGCGAGAACATCTACCCCAAGGAGATCGAGAACGCCCTCGCCACCCACGACGACGTCCTCGAGGCGGCCGTGATCGGCGCCCCCCACGAGGTGTACGGCGAGGTCCCGGTTGCCTACGTCGTCGCCTACCCCGACAGCCCGGTCACCGATGATCAGCTCGACGAGCACCTGCGCGACCGGCTCACGAAAGTCAAACTGCCCGTAGCCATTCACGTCGTCGACGCGCTGCCCCGCAACCCCGTCGGCAAGATCGACAAGCCCGGACTGCGCAGCAGACACCGGACCGCCACCGTCAACTGATCCGGCACCACTCCAGACCTCGGGCGTCACCCGAGGCGATGACCCCTACCCACAAGGAGCCTCCCCATGGGATTCAAGACCGGGAACTTCCCCGAAGTCGACCCCGCCACCTTCCTCGACCGACCCTTCTTCGACCGGATCCGCGCCATGTCGACGCATTGGGTCGACTACGGCTTCGGTACCCCGAAGATGGTGCACACCATCTACATCCTGAAACTGCTCGTCCTCTACCTGGGCGCCGGACTGTCGATCGCGACGTTCACCTCCGGGTACAACGTGCTCGACGTCGGCGCGTGGTGGAACGCACCGATCGTGTACCAGAAACTGATCCTGTGGACCCTGCTGATCGAAACCATCGGCCTGGGCGGTTCCTGGGGTCCGCTCGCCGGCCACTTCAAGCCGATGATGGGTGGCGCCCTGTTCTGGCTCCGGCCCGGCACCATCCGGCTCCCACCGTGGCCGGGGAAGGTACCGCTCACCTCCGGCGACACCCGCACCGTGTTCGACGTCCTGATCTACGCCGCAATTCTGATCAACATCGTGCTCACGCTCGGGTTCGCCGGCGTGCACACACCATCCATCGACGCGGTGCTGCCCGGCAACCACGGCCTGGTCGACCCCACGCTCCTGTTGCCGCTGATCGCACTGCTGATCGTGATCGGGCTGCGAGACAAGGTCATCTTCATCGCCGCCCGCGGCGAGCAGTATTTTCCGGCGGTCGTCTTCTTCGGAGTCCTGCCGTTCGTCGACATGATCATCGCGCTCAAGCTGCTCATCGTGTCGGTGTGGGTCGGCGCCGGGATCTCCAAGCTCGGACACCACTTCTCGATGGTGGTCCCGCCGATGCTGTCCAACACCCCGTGGATGCCGTTCAAGAAGATCAAGCGCGCCCACTACCGCAATTTCCCCGAGGACCTGCGACCGTCGATCGTCGCCGGTGGTGTCGCCCACGTGCTCGGCACGGTCGTGGAGGTGGTGACGCCGCTGGTGCTGCTGTTCTCCACCAATCGCACGCTGACGCTGCTCGCGGTCGCGTTGATGGTGGCGTTCCACCTGTTCATCCTGTCGACGTTCCCGCTCGCGGTGCCGCTCGAATGGAATCTGCTGTTCGCCTACGCGTCGATCTTCCTGTTCGTCGGATTCCCCGCCTGGGACGGGTACGGTGTCGCCGACATGTCCTCGGTGTGGCTGACCGCGGTGATCGTCGCCGCCCTGGTGTTCTTCCCGATCCTCGGCAACCTGCGCCCCGACCTCGTCTCGTTCCTGCCGTCGATGCGCCAATACGCCGGCAACTGGGCGTCGGCCACCTGGGCGTTCGCGCCGGGCGCCGAGGAGAAGCTCGACCAATTCGTGAAGCGGCCCAGCCAGAACACCCGCACCCAGTTGCTCGCCACCTACCCGCCGGAGGTCGCGGACGTGGTGATGCATCAACTGCTCGGCTGGCGGTCGATGCACAGCCAGGGCCGCGCCCTGCTGTCGCTGATGAGCCGGCACCTCGGCGACGACATCGACACCTACTCGCTGCGGGAGGCCGAGTTCAGCTGCAACTCGCTGGTGGCGTTCAACTTCGGTGACGGTCACCTGCACAACGAGTTCCTGATCGCCGCACTGCAGCGCCGCTGCAACTTCGCGCCGGGCGAATTCGTGATCGCCTGGATCGAATCGCAGCCCATCCACAAGGGCATCCAGGAGTACAAGGTGATCGACGCCGCCCTCGGGGTCATCGAACGGGGCACCTACAGGGTGTCGGACGCGATCAACGAGCAGCCGTGGCTGCCGAACGGGCCCATTCCGTTCGACGTGCAGTGGAGACTGGAGGGAGACGTCGAAAAGGAGAGCGAGTTGCCGAAGTCGAACGTGGCGGTGCGGCCGTGACGACCGCGGTCGTGGTCGGTAGCGGGCCCAACGGGCTCGCCGCCGCGGTCCACCTCGCCCGGCACGGCGTCGACGTCCAGGTCCTCGAGGCCGCCGACACCATCGGCGGCGGCACCCGATCCGGCGAACTCACCGTCCCCGGACTGCTGCACGACGAGTGCTCCGCCTTCCACCCGATGGGCGCCGGGTCGCCGTACCTGCGGACCCTCGACCTCGAACGGTTTGGGCTGACGTGGAAGTGGCCGGAGATCGACTGCGCACACCCCCTCGACACCGGTGACGCCGGGCTGCTGCACCGCTCCGTCGACGACACCGCCGCCGGCCTGGGCGACGACGGAACCCGTTGGCAGCGGATGTTCGGCGGACTCGCCGACGGCTTCGACGACCTCGCCGCCGACCTCATGCGCCCGATCGCGAACGTCCCCCGGCACCCGATCAAACTCGCGAGTTTCGGCCCGCGCGCCCTGCTCCCGGCCACCGTCACGGCCCGCTGGTGGCGCACGGAGAAGGCCCGCGCACTGTTCGGCGGCGTCGCCGCGCACGCGTACTACCGCCTCGACCGGCCCGCGACGTCCGCGGTCGGGTTGATGATCGTCGCCGCCGGGCACCGCTACGGCTGGCCGGTCGCCGAGGGCGGGTCGCAGTCGATCACCGCCGCGCTCGCCGCGATGTTCACCGACTGGGGCGGCAAGATCACCACCGGCACCCGGGTCCGCAGTGTGCGGGACATTCCGCAGGCGGACGTCGTCCTCCTCGACCTCGCGCCGTCCGCCGCCGCCGACATCCTCGGCGACCGGTTGCCGCCGCGGGTCGCCAAGGCCTACCGCCGGTACCGGCACGGACCCGCCGCGTTCAAGGTCGACTTCGCCGTCGACGGCGGGGTGCCGTGGACCGACCCCGCCTGCGGTCGTGCCGGAACCGTGCACCTGGGTGGCACTTTCGCGGAGATCGCCGACGCCGAACGCGCCGTCGCGACGGGCCGGATGCCGCAGCGGCCGTTCGTCCTCGTCGGACAGCAGTATGTCGCCGACCCCGGACGGTCGAACGGGAACCTGCACCCGCTGTACGCGTACGCCCATGTCCCGCACGGGTACTCCGGGGACGCGACCGAGGCGGTGGTCGCGCAGATCGAACGGTTCGCCCCCGGGTTCCGGGACCGCGTCGTCGCCACCGTCAGCAGTGGTCCCGTGCAACTGGCCGCGTCCAACGCGAACTATGTCGGCGGCGACATCATCGGCGGCGCCAACACCGAAACCCAGGTAGTGCTGCGGCCCCGGATCGCCCTCGACCCGTACAGCACCGGGATTCCGGGCACCTACCTGTGCTCGGCGTCCGCACCGCCCGGCGCCGGCGCGCACGGCATGTGCGGGTACAACGCCGCCCAGTCCGCGCTACGTTATCTGCGCCGCGCCGGAGGGGACGTGCTGTGAGCAGTCCCGCCCCCGGTGACCGCCGCGCCGGTGCCCGTCGCCGGATGGCGCGGGTGCCGGCGATGGCGGAGACCGAGGTCCTCGACATCGTTGCCGGCATCGCACGGAAACTCGATGCGCGGCAGGCGGAGATCACCCACGCGATGAGCGCGCTGCTCGCGCACGAGATCGACCAACTCGACGAGGACCCGCAACTCGTCGAACTACTCGAGGCCAGTGTGCACGGCAACGTCTCGACAATCGTCCACGTTCTGGCCAACGACATTCCCGTCGACCATCTCCAGCCCACCACCGCCGCCGTGGAGTACGCGCTGCGGCTGGCGCAACGCGACGTGTCGTCGAACTCGCTGGTGCGCGCGTATCACATGGGCCAGGACGATCTGATGAAGATCTGCTACGACGAGGTCAGCGCCCTCGAACTGCCCGGTCCGCTGACTCTTGCTGTGCTCAAACATATTTCGGAGGTCGTGTACAGCTACATCGACTGGATCACGCTGTACGTGTTCGACGCCTACGAGCAGGAACGGCGGCGGTGGCTGGGGGCCCGCGGCAACGTGCACTCGTCGACCATCCACACCCTCCTCACAGGAACCGGCTCCGACGGGTCCGCGTTCGAGACCGAGACGCAGTACCGACTCGACCAGACACATGTCGCGATGATCCTGTGGTCCACCGGCGCCGACACCGAGGCGAGCCTCAACGCGCTCGACCACTACGTGCGCGACCTCGCCCGCCACCTCGCCACCGACTCGGCTCCCATAGTCACCGCCATCGACCGTCGAACTCTCTGGGCTTGGCTCCCTTTCGGTCGCCGCAAGCCGGTCCTCGACACCACCGAACTCGCCGCCGCCCTGCCGTCGAAGCCCGGCATCCGGACCGCGATCGGCCTGCCCGCGCCCGGGGTCGCCGGATTCCGGCGGTCGCACGAACAGGCGCGGGCCGCCTACTCCGTCGCCACCGTGCCCCACACCCAGGTCCGGCCGATCGTCGGTTTCGGCGACCGCGGCGTCGCCGTCGTGTCCCTCCTCGCCGAGAACCTGGACTCCACCCGCGCGTGGGTGTGGGAGGTCCTCGGCCCGCTCGCGGAGAACACCGACCAGGCCGCGACCCTGCGGGCCACGCTGAGCACCTACTTCGCGACCGGCGAAAGCCACCTCCACACCGCGCAGCAGATGAACCTGCACCGCAACACCGTCAAATACCGCATCACCAAGGCACTCGGCGACCCGGCCACCGGCACACACAGCAAGCTGGATCTCGCACTCGCCCTGCAGGTGTGCGAGTTCCTGGGCCCGACGGTCCTGCGGTAGGCGGCTCCGCCGCCTGTGCGCCTTTCTGGTTGTTCCAGCTACCAAAAAGGCGCACGGGCGCTACGCGCGTTTCAGGATCGCCCGCAGGTCGGCCGCCGGGGAGAGAGTGCCATATTCGTGGCTGCGGTCGGGGCCGAGGCGGGCGTCGACGAAACAGTCCGCGACGGCGGCGGGCGAGAACCGGGTGAGCAGCGACGCCTGCAGCGCGAGGGCCATCGATTCGACGACGGCGCGGGCGCGGCGTTGGGCGTCGGCGGGGTCGAGTCCGGCGAGTTCGCCGAGTTGCGTACGGACCCGGTCGAGGTGCGCGTCCAGCACGGTGTTGGCGCCGCGAGCCAGGTTCACCTCGGTGTCGAACGCGGCGACGCTGTCGGGTTCGCGGGTCATCGCGCGCAGGACGTCGAGGGCGATGACGTTCCCCGATCCCTCCCAGACGGCCATGACGGGCTGTTCGCGGTAGCGGCGGGCGAGCGGGAAGTCCTCGGTGTAGCCGTTGCCGCCCAGGCATTCCAGTGCCTCGTAGGCGTGGTGCGGGCCGCGCTTGCAGATCCAGTACTTCGCGACGGCGGTCGCGAGCCGGCGGAAGCTGCGTTCCTGCTCGCTCGCGTCCTCGTCGTGGGCGCGGGCGAGTCGCAGGGCGGTGACGGTGGCCGCCTCGGACTCGAGCGCGAGGTCGGCGAGCACCGACGTCATGGCGGGCTGATCGGCCAGGACGGCACCGAACGCGGCACGGTGCCGGGCGTGCCATACGGCCTCGGCGACGGACTGCCGCATCCCCGCCGCGCTGCCGAGCACGCAGTCGAGGCGGGTGCGCGCAACCATCTCGATGATGGTGCGGACCCCGCGACCGGGTTCGCCGACCATGACGCCGACGGTGCCATCGAGTTCGATCTCGGACGACGCGTTGGACTTGTTGCCGAGTTTGTTCTTCAGCCGCTGGATGCGGAAGACGTTGCGGGTGCCGTCCGGGAGGATCCGCGGCAGCAGGAAGCACGAGAGACCTTCGCCGCCTACACCTTCCGCCTGCGCGAGCACGAGGAACGCGTCGGACATCGGTGCGGAGCAGAACCACTTGTGGCCGGTGAGCAGGTAGTCGGCGCCGGGACCGCCGCGGCCCGCGGGCTTCGCGACGGTGGTGTTGGCGCGGACGTCGGAGCCGCCCTGTTTCTCCGTCATCGACATGCCGAAGATCGCGGACGCCTTGCCCGGTGCGTCGAGTTCCGGGGTGTAGCTGCGGGACAGGGCGCGCGGCTTCCAGATCGCGGCGACGTCGGGTTGCAGTTCGAGGGACGGGATGACGGCGTTGGTCATCGAGATCGGACAGGAGTGGCCCGGCTCGATCTGCGCGAACAGCATGAATGCGGCTGCACGAGCGACATTTGCGCCGGGTTTCGGATCGGCCCACGCCGACGTGTGCGCGCCGTGTGCGACGGCCGCGGAGATGATCCGGTGGTAGGACGGGTGGTATTCGACCTCGTCGATCCGGTTGCCCCAGCGGTCGAACGTCTTCAGTTCGGGAATGATCGTGTTGGCGAGTTCGGCGTCGTGCTGGAATGTGGCGCTGCCGACGAGCGCGCCGATGTCTGTGAGTTCCGCAGTGGCCCAGTCGGCGTCGTGGCGGCGGACACCTTCGGACAGCACCGTGTCGAGTGTGAACTCGTTGACGTCGGTGCGGGGCACCGACTGGTTGAGCACGGTGTGCGTCCGGTGGGGTGCGGGATGGGTGACGTTCGTTTCGGAAAAAGTAGTCATGGCGGTGTCTTTCGTGAGTCAGCTCGCGGTGCGGATCAGGTGCTTCTGGATTTTGCCGGTGGGGGTGCGGGGCAGCACTGTGGCGAACACGTAGTCGCGGGGAATCTTGTAGCGCGCCAGCTTGTCCGACAGGTAGTCGCGGAGGTCGTCGGCTCCCACGACGTCCGGTTCCCGCCACACGACGTGCGCGACGACGGTCTCGCCCCACTCGGGGTGCGGGCGTCCCACGACTGCGACGTCGACGACGTCGGGGTGGCCGGAGATGGCGTCCTCCACTTCCTTGGAATAAACGTTCTCACCGCCGGTGATGATCATGTCCTTCGCGCGGTCGACGATGAAGAGGTAGCCGTCGTCGTCCGTGCGGGCGAGATCGCCGGTGCGGTACCAGCCGTCGTCGGCGAAGACGGCCGCGGTGGCGTCGGGGTCGTCGAGGTAGCCCTGCATCACGGTGTCGGTGCGCACCCAGATCTCGCCGATCCCGCCGGCGGGCACGTCGGCGCCGCCGGGTCCGGCCAGGCGTATGTCGACGCCGGCGAGCGCGACCCGGCCGATGGACCCGGCCTTGGTCAGCTGCTCCTCCGGATACAGCACGGCCCCGACGGGACCCGTCTCCGTCATCCCGTACACCTGGTAGAAGTTGGTGGTCCGGTACGACTCGACGAGCCTGCGGGCCACGTCCGCGCCGATCGGCCCGCCGCCGTACAGCCAGGCCCGGACACTCGACAGGTCGTAGGCGGCGAAGTCGGGGACCGCGTTCAGTGCCGTCGTGTAGATGACCGGCGGCCCGAAGCACAATGTGATGCGTTGCTGCTGAACCGCTTCCAGGAAACGGACGGGGTGATACTCGCGCAGGAGCACCACGGTGCCGCCCACGTACAGCGTGGCCATCAGCCAGTTGTTCAGCGGGGACGCGTGCCAGATCGGGACGGCCATCAGCAGCCGCTCGTCGCGGGTGATGGACAGGCCGAGCGCCGCCGTGGTCGCGACGCGCACGACGTTGCGGTGGCTGTGCACGCAGCCCTTGGGCGCGCCGGTGGTGCCGGACGTGTAGAGGATCTCGGCGGGGTCGTTCTCGTCGACGTCGATGCCGTCGATCGGGTCGAGGTCCGCGATCGCGTCGTCGAAGAAGGGGCGACCGTCGACTGCGGTGTCGGTGGACAGCAGTACCACCGGCGTCTGCAACCGCTCGATCACGGGCGCGAGTTCGCCGTCGAAGACGCACACCTTCACGTGCGCGTGCCGCAGGATGTAGTCGACCTCGGGCGCCTGCATCTTGTGGTTGACCGGCACCACGACCGCGCCGATGCGCCAGGCGCCGAGCATGGCGTAGACGAAGCCGGGGGTGTTGAAACACATGAGGGCAACGCGGTCACCGCGCCCGACCCCCAGTTTCTGCAGGAGTGCCGCGGCGTGGCGGCTGCCGTCCTGCACGGAACCATACGTATGGTTCCGGCCCTGGAAGTGGAGAAATGCCTTGTCGGGCGTCTTGCGGACGTTGCTGTCGAATACGCGAACGATGTTCATCGCGCTCCTTGAAGAGGGGTTCAGTCGATGGAGGTGTTGAGGACGGTCTCGGGGATCTGCAGGTTCGCGAAGATGACGGCGACGGCCTCCTCGAGCGAGTAGCCGAAGCTCTCGCCGGTGGCGGTCTTCTGGATCACCAGTCCGAAGATCGCCGACCAGAACGCCTTCGCCTCGACGTCGATGCCGGCGCGCAGCTGCCACCCTGTGCGCATCAGGGTGCGGATGAGTGCGTCCTCGCCCGAGGAGTGCAGGGTGCGGAGGGTGTCGGTGATGAGGTCGCGGAGTTCGCCGCGGCGGCCCGTCATGAGCATCGCTTCCACGAACAATTCGACGCTGGGTGCGCCCGCCCCGAGCAGGGAGCCGACGAGTTTCTCCGTGTAGTCGCCGACGGTCTCCGCGGTGGCGGCGTCGTCCTCGGCCCGCTTGCCTGCGCGCAGCACGGCAGCGCAGGCCACTTCGACGAAGAGCCGCTCCTTGGACCCGTAGTAATACGTCACCTGGTTGGGGTGGGCCCCGGCGGCGGCACAGATCTGGGTGATCGCGACGCCGTCGCCGTGCTCGAGGAAGAGTTCGGTGGCGGCGGTGAACAGGGCGTCGCGGGTCTGACGACCGGACTCCCGGGTTCCGCGCGCTGCTCGGCCCGTCTGCGACACCATGGCTGCCTCCAAGTTGTTTGTACGACAAACAATAACTTCTTCTTGTTTGTATGACAAACAAGGAGAGTGACGGGCGTCGCCCGAGGCGTCCTCCGAGCCCGGATATCCCGCCTGCCAGGGTTACGCTGCTCACCATGTTTTCTTCCGTCGGAGCGAAGATCCGTGTGGCGGTGGCGTTACTGCTCACCGCCCTGCTGGCGTTGACCCTGTCGTCGTGTTCGAGCGGCGGCGACAACTCGGGGTCGGCGCCGCAGGATCTGTGTTCCCCGCCGGGAGTCGGCGCGGCCACCGCCGCCCCGACCAACCTCGCCGCCTCGGGTGCCGCGGCCGAAGACCGCTACACGACGCCGTCGACCACCCCGCTCGACCAGATCGACACGTCGAAACTGAACCTCATCACCCCCGGGGTGCTCACCGTCGGCACCCTGTCCGACGCACCGCCGAGCATCTGTGTGAACTCGGACAACCAGTTCACCGGCTACGACAACGAACTGCTGCGGGCCGTCGCCGACAAGCTGGGCCTGCGTGTCGACTTCGTCGGCACCGAGTTCGCCGGGCTTCTCGCCCAGGTCGCCGGGCGCCGCTTCGACGTCGGGTCCTCGTCCATCACCACGACGGACGAACGCCGCAACACCGTCGGCTTCACCAACGGCTACGACTTCGGCTACTTCTCGCTCGTCGTTCCCAACGGCGGACCGATCCAGAGCTTCGACGACCTGAACGCGTCGACCCGCATCGGCGTCGTCCAGGGCACCGTCCAGGACGACTACGTCGTCAACACGCTGAAGCTGAACCCGGTGAAGTTCCCCGACTACGCCACCGCGTACGCCAACCTCAAGACCGGGCAGATCGACGCCTGGGTGGCGCCGTCGCAGCAGGCCGAGGGCGCCATCGCGCCGGGCGATCCCACGTCGATCGTCGAGAACACCTTCAGCGTCAACAACTATGTGGGCTGGGCCGTCAACAAGGAGAACCAGCCGCTCGTCGACGCACTCAACTCCGGGCTCGATGCTGTCATCGCGGACGGCACCTGGGCCCAGCTGTACTCCGACTGGGTGCCCCGCGAACTGCCCGAGGGCTGGAAGCCGGGCAGCAAGGCGGCGCCGGCGCCCGACCTCCCGCACTTCGCCGCGATCGCCGCCCAGAACGCGAACAACACGACCGAAACCCCGGTCGCCGAACCCAAGTCGACACTCCAGCAACTGAAGGACACGTTCTTCGACTGGGACCTCTACACACGGGCCTTCCCCGACCTGCTGAAGACCGGTCTGCCGAACACGCTGATCCTGGCGTTGGCGTCCGGCATCGTCGGCACCGTCCTCGGCATGCTGCTCGCGATGGCCGGCATCTCCCGCACCCGCTGGCTGCGCTGGCCCGCCCGCGTCTACACGGACGTTTTCCGCGGCCTACCCGCCGTCGTCATCATCCTCATCGTCGGACTCGGCGCCGGACCCGTCGTCAAGGGACTCACCGGCAACAACCCGTACTGGCTCGGCGCCGCCGCGCTGTCGCTGCTGGCGTCCGCGTACATCGGTGAGATCTTCCGGTCCGGCATCCAGAGCGTCGAACCCGGGCAGCTCGAGGCGTCCCGGGCGCTCGGCTTCAGCTACCGGAAGTCGATGACGCTCGTCGTGGTCCCGCAGGGTGTGCGGCGGGTGCTGCCCGCGCTGATGAACCAGTTCATCTCGCTGATCAAGGACTCGTCGCTGATCTACTTCCTCGGCCTCCTCGTCAGCCAGCGGGAACTGTTCGCCGTCGGCCGCGACCTCAACGCGCAGACCGGCAACCTGTCACCACTTGTCGCCGCCGGCCTGTTCTACCTGGCGCTCACCATCCCGCTGACGCACCTCGTCAACTACATCGACAACCGTCTGCGCACCGGCCGCGCCGACACGTCCGGCACGCTCGACCCGGTGGAACAGTCCATCGTCGTGGAAAGGGGATAGGGCGATGGCCGTCTCTCTCACTGGAACCAACCTGCACCTCGCATTCGGCACCAACCAGGTGCTGCGCGGCGTCGACCTCCACGTCGACGCCGGCGACACCGTCACCGTCATCGGGCCGTCCGGCTCCGGCAAGTCCACTCTGCTGCGGGTCCTCAATCGGCTGCACGAACCCGACCAGGGCGACGTCCTCCTCGACGGCAAGTCCGTGCTGCAGGACAACCCCGACAAGCTGCGGCAGCGCATCGGCATGGTGTTCCAGCACTTCAACCTGTTCCCGCACAAGACCGTCGTCGACAACATCGCCCTCGGCCCCCGCAAGCTCAAGGGCATGTCGAAGGACGAGGCGCGGTCGCTGGCGCTCGAGCAACTCGAACTCGTCGGCCTCGCCAACAAGGCCGACTCACGGCCCGGCAACCTGTCCGGCGGGCAGCAGCAGCGCGTCGCGATCGCCCGCGCTCTCGCGATGAAACCCGAAGTGATGTTCTTCGACGAGGCCACGTCGGCGCTCGACCCCGAACTGGTGAAGGGCGTCCTCGCCCTGATGGCCGACCTCGCAAAGGGCGGCATGACGATGGTCGTCGTCACCCACGAGATGGGCTTCGCCCGCGAAGTGTCCGACACCGTGCTGTTCATGGACCACGGCGCCGTCGTCGAGACCGGCACACCGGACCAGTTGTTCGACAAGCCCGAAACCGAACGGCTGCAGCAGTTCCTGTCGCAGGTGCTGTAGGCCGCTCCGCGGCTCGTGCGCCTTTTTGGTAGCTGGAACAACCAGAAAGGCGCACGGGCGCGAAGCGCCTACCGCGTCATCGCCCGGATCCGCCTGGCCGCGACGGAGATCAGCGCCAGGGTCGGTGCGGTGGCGACCTCCGACTCGATCTCGGTGAGCAGTGCCCGCGCGCGGGCGAGCCGGGCGGCGTTGTGCTGCTCCCACTGGTCGACCTTGTCGGCCGCGTGGTCGCCGGGTTCGCTGACGGACAGCGCGTCGAGGGTGATGGCGCGCAGCGAACTGTAGAGGTCGTCGCGCAGGGCGAGGCGGGCGAGGGCGTGCCACCGATCCAGCCGTGGCAGGGCGGTGACGGCGGTCAGCGCGGTGTTGATGTGCAGGTGCGCCGACAGCGCGAAGTACAGTTCGGCGACGTCCTCCGCGCGGTGCTGGGAGATCTCCGCGATGTCCACGATGTCGAGGAGGCAGTACGTGTGCAGGAGGTCCGCGACGTCGGCGGCGATCCCGGCGTCCGCACCCCGCGACGTCAGGGCATCGGTTCGGCCCTCGACGGCGGTGATCTCGTCGCCCTGCAACCATTCCCGCACGCGGGGTCCGAGTTCGCGGACCACCGGCCGGTAGCGGGCGATGGTGGCCTCGAGCGGCAGCGGTTGCGGCCGGTGCGTGGTCAGCCACCGCGACGCCCGGTCGATGAGCCGCTGGGTCTGCACGGTCAGCGCGTTCGTCCCGGACGCCGGGGTCGTGTCGGCCGCCGCCCGGATCCGCGCGAAAGTCGCTCCGAGGTCGAAGATCTCGGTGACGGCGGTGAAGGCGTTCACCGCCTCCGCCGAGTCGGCGCCGGTCTCCTCCCGCAGCCGGAAGGCGAACGTCATCCCCGCACGGTCGACCATGTCGTTGACGACCGACGTGGTGACGATTTCCCGGCGCAGCGGGTGCACGGCGACCGTGTGCGCGTACTCGCGGCCGAGCCGCGGCGGGAAGTAGTCGTGGAGCCGCCCAGCGTAGACCTTGTTGTCGGGGAGCGTCGTGCCCGACACCTCGCTCTTGATGAACCGCTTGACCTGCGCGGTGAGCTGCGCCAGTTCCGGGCTGGTCAGGCCCTTCTGCTCGCGTTCGAGGGCGCCGAACTGCGCGGACGTGGGGAGCACGTCGATGGCGCGGTCCACGTGGCCGCGCCGTTCCAGGTCGTCGACCATGCGGGAGTGGAAGCTGACGAGCGTCGCCGCCTGCGCCCGGTTGAGGCTCATCATCTCGTTCTGGCTGCGGTTGTCGGCGAGGACGAGCCGGCTGACGTCTTCGGTCATGTCGGACAGCAGTTCTCGGCGGTCCTGCGCGGTGAGCGTGTTGTCGGCGGTGGCACCTGCGAGGGCGATCTTGATGTTGACCTCGTGGTCGGAGCAGTCGACACCGGCGGAGTTGTCGAGTGCGTCGGTGTTGACGCGACCGCCGTTGCGCGCGTACTCGATCCGGCCGAGCTGGGTGAGGCCGAGGTTGCCACCCTCGCCGACCACCCGGACCCGCAGCGCGGACGCGTCGAGCCGGACGGCGTCGTTCGACTTGTCGCCGACGTCCGCGTGACTCTCCGACGTGGCCTTCACATACGTGCCGACGCCGCCGTTCCACAGCAGGTCCGCGGGCGCACCGAGGACGGCGCGGACGAGTTCGACGGTGGTGAGCGCCCGATCCGTTTCGATCCCCAGCGCGCGCCGCGCCTGCTGTGTGAGCCGAACCGACTTCGCCGCACGGTCGACGATCATCGCGCCCTCGCTGAGGACCGCCCGGTCGTAGTCCTTCCAGCTGGACCTGCCGAGGCCGAAGAGCCGCGCCCGCTCGTCCCAGGACGTCTCCGGGTCGGGGTCAGGGTCGATGAAGACGTGCCGGTGGTCGAACGCCGCGACGAGGCGGATGTGCGGGCTGAGCAGCATCCCGTTGCCGAACACGTCGCCGCTCATGTCGCCGATGCCGACGACGGTGAAGTCGTCGGTGCGGGTGTCGACACCCATCTCACGGAAGTGCTGCACGACGCTCTCCCACGCGCCGCGGGCGGTGATGCCCATCGCCTTGTGGTCGTAGCCGACGGACCCGCCGGACGCGAATCCGTCGCCGAGCCAGTACCCGCGCGCGAGTGCGACGGCGTTGGCGACGTCCGAGAACGCCGCGGTGCCCTTGTCCGCGGCGACGACGAGGTAGGTGTCGTCGCCGTCGCGGCGGACGATGCCGTCCGGCGCGATGACGTGCCGGGTCGCGATGTCGAGGTTGTCCGTCATGTCGAGGAGGCTCGAGATGAATTCGCGGTAGCAGGAGATTCCGGCCGCCAGCATCGCCTCCCGGTCGGCGGCGGCGTCGCCGGTCGGCGCGGGCGGGTTCTTGACGACGAAGCCGCCCTTCGCCCCTGCGGGGACGATGACGGCGTTCTTGACCGCCTGCGCCTTCACGAGTCCGAGGATCTCGGTGCGGAAGTCGTCGCGCCGATCGGACCAACGGAGGCCGCCGCGGGCGACGTCGTCGAACCGCAGGTGCACACCCTCCATCTGCGGCGAGTACACGTAGGCCTCGTATTTCGGCCGGGGCAGCGGCAATTCGTCGATCGACGCGGAGTCGAACTTGAACGCGAGGGCACGCCCGGGCCGGGGGTCGCCGGCGTAGTAGGTCGTGCGGGTGGTGGCGCGGATCAGCGACAGCAGGGCCCGCAGGATCCGGTCGGCGTCGATTCCGGCGACGGCGTCGATCGCGGCCGAGATGCGGTCGTCGAGCGCGTCCTCCGCGGTGGCGTCCCGGTCGAGGGCCGGGTCGAGCCGGAGCGCGTGGAACTCGACGAGGAGTTGGGTGATGCCGGTGTTGCCCAGCAGGACTCGTTCGACGTTGCTGCGGCTGTACGGGAGCCCGGCCTGGCGCAGGTACGCGGCGTACGCCCGAAGAACCGTCACCTGACGCCAGCCGAGCCCGGCGTGCAGGACGAGCGCGTTGAACCCGTCGACCTCGGTCTCACCCGTCCACGCCGCGCGGAACGCGTCCGCGATCCGATTGTCCCGGGTCGCCCCGTGGCCGTCCGTGACAGCAGGCAGGTCGACGGTCAGGTTGTAGATCCAGGCGCGACTGCCGTCCGGCCGGGTCAGCGCGGCCGGACGCTCGTCGAGGGCGTTGACGCCCAGGCTGGACAGGATCGGCAGAACCTCGTTGAGCGGTGCGGGTTTCCCGACGGCGTAGATCTTGAGGTTCTCGTACGGCGCGGACGCCTCGGTGGTGGTGAACGTCAGCGCCACGCTGTCGACGTCGAGTCGTTCCACCTCGGCGACGTCGCGGATCGCCTGTGCCGGATCGGTTTCGGTGGCGTAGCTGATCGGCAGCGCGGACGCGTAGTGGCGTGCGACCGCGGTGCCCTGCCGGTGCGGTTCCGCGAGCAGCGTGGTGCGCCACGACTCGTGGGACCAGGGTGTGTCGAGTTCCGTGCCGATGCTGTTCATGGCGATGGGGTGATCTCCTGTAGTGGGATCGGCGCGAAGCCGATCACGCAGTGGTGAAGCGAATCAGTTGGCCTGGGCGGGCCTGGGCGATCCGGTCGATGTCCTCGTCGACGACGACGCCGATGACGGGGTAACCGCCGGAGATGGGATGGTCCGCGAGGAACACGACGGGCTGCCCGCTCGGCGGAACCTGGATGGACCCGAGTGCGACGCCCTCGGTGGGGAGTTCGGCCTCGGACGTCCGCTGCAGGGCGGGTGCGCCGGCGTGCCGGTTCAGGCGGGCGCCGATGCGGTCGGTGTCCGGGGAGACCGCCCACGCACCGGTGGTCAGCGCGTCCGGGTTGGTGAACCAGTCGTCGCGGGGGCCGCCGATGACGCGCACCGACAGCGGTCCCGGGTCCATCGAGGCGAGGGGTGCGACGTCGACGTTGGGGAAGTTCCTCGTCCACGTGCCGACGGGCAGAATGTCGTTGGGCTTCAACGCTTCCGGTCCGATCCCGGAGAGGGTGTCGGTGCTGCGGGAGCCGAGCACGTCCGGCACCGCGAGGCCACCGCGAACCCCCACGTAGCTGCGCAGCCCGACCTGCGCGTACTGCAACCGCAGCGTCTGCCCCGGCTCCATCACGATGACGCTCGCGTGACCCATCGGGATACCGTCGAGCAGCGCCGTGGTGGGGGCACCGGTGACGGCGACGGTCGTCACAGCCCGTGCCCGCAGGGCGAGACCGCCCATCAGCACCTCGATGCACGCGCCGTTCTCGTCGTTGCCGACCAGCCGATTCGCGAGCCTCGCGGACCCGCGGTCGGCGGCGCCGGACATGCCGACACCCGAACTCAGGTAGCCGGGGCGGCCGAGGTCCTGGATCAGGCTGAGCGGACCCGCTTCAAGTACTTCGAGTTCACTCACAGCGTTTCCTCGTCGACGAATCGGACGCGACGTCCCGGCTGCAGCAGCGCCGGGGGTTGCGCGTCGAGGTTCCACATCGGGGAGTCCGTGGTTCCGATGATCTGCCATCCGCCGGGTGAGGACCGCGGATACACCGCGCCGTAGCCGCCGGCGAGGGCCACGGACCCGGCGGGCACCACGGTGCGGGACTGCGCGCGCCGGGGCACGGTGAGCCGGTCGTCGCCGCAACTCAGGTAGGCGAAACCCGGTGCGAATCCGATGAATACACAGCGCCAGGTGGCCGCGGTGTGGGCGGCGATCACGTCCTCGCGGCTCATCCGCAGAAGGTCGGCGACGTCGGCGAGATCGGCGCCGTCGTAGCGGACCGGGATGGTGACCGGTTCCGATTCGGGGACGCCGGTGTGGTCGTGCGCCTCGAGGTCGACGGTCAACGTCCGCAGGGCGCGGCGCACCTCGTCGAGGTCGGTCCGCGGTGTGGCGGTGACGAGCACCGTGCGCGCCGCGGGCAGCACGTCCTCCATGCCGGGAACCGGTGTCCGGCGCAGGCGTTCGGTCAGCGACACGACCAGGGGTTCCGAGTCGAGTTCGACGAGCAGGGCCCGATCGCCGGCCGGGAGGATCCGGGTGGGGGTGGTCATGTGAAGGATCCGAGCGTGACGTCGGCGCTCTCCAGGGCGTGACGGACCCGGCGCGCGGTGTGCACGGATCCGGGCGTGTCGCCGTGCACGCAGATGCTGCGCACCGCCACCGCGACGTCGCCCCCGTCGATCGACTCCACCGTTCCGGTCGACACCATCCGCACGGCCTGGGCGGCGGCGACGTCGGGATCGTCGATGACGGCGCCGGGCACCGAGCGCGGGGTCAGCGTGCCCGCGGCGGTGTAGCGGCGGTCGGCGAACCCTTCGGCGACGAACTCGATGCCGTGCGCCTCCGCGGCCCGCTGCAACTGCGATCCGGGTGGTCCCATCAGCGTGAGCGGCTCGGCGAACTCGTCGATGGCCGACGCGATCGCATCGGCCCGCTCGAAGTCGAGTGCCGCGGAATTGTAGAGCGCACCATGCGGTTTGACGTACGTCACCGAGGATCCGGCGGCGCGGGCGAACCCGGCGAGCGCACCGATCTGGTACAGCGTCTCGTCGCGCAGATCCGCGGGCGACACCGCCAGTTCCCGCCGGCCGAATCCGGCCAGATCCCGGAACCCCACATGCGCCCCGATCGCGACGCCTCGCCCGGCCGCGCTCTCGCAGGCCTTGCGGATGATCATCGGATCGCCCGCGTGAAACCCGCACGCGATGTTCGCGCTGGTGACGACGTCGAGGAGGGCCTCGTCGTCGGCCAGCGTCCACTGCCCGAAGCCCTCGCCGAGGTCGCAGTTCAGGTCAACGCGCATCGGGGACCTCCAGGACGTACTCGCTGTCCGGGGTGTCGGTGATCAGCATGTACCCGGGTGCGTGGGTGATCGCGAACGGCAACCGGGACGCCATCACCGCCGCCTGCGGGGTGACCCCACAGGCCCAGAACATCGGGACGTCGCCGGGCTCGAAGTTCACCGGATCGCCGAAGTCCGGGGCCGCGAGATCGGCGATTCCGAGTTCCGCGGGATCACCGACGTGCACGGGCCCGCCGTGGACGGCGGGCATCCGCGCCGAGATCGCCGCCGCGAGCGCCACCTGGTGTTCGGGGACGGGTCGCATCGACACGACCATCGGTCCGCTGACCCGCCCGGCGGGCCTGCACTCGCGGTCGGTGACGTACATCGGGACGTTGCTGCCCTGCTCGACGTGCCGGAGCGGCACCCCGGCCGCGGCCACCGGGTGCTCGAACGTGAAGCTGCACCCGATGTGGAACGCGACGAGGTCGTCGCGCCACAGCGAGGACACGTCCGTGGTCTCGTCCGCGAGTTCGCCGTCCTTCCACACCCGGTACAGAGGCAGGTCCGTGGTGATGTCGGCGCCGGGGGCGAGCATCGTCGTCCGGGAGCCGGGGTCGCCGACGTCGAGGACGGGGCACGGCTTCGGGTTGCGCTGGGTGAACAGCAGCACGTCGTACGCCCAGTCCTGCGGGACGGCGATGAGATTCGTCTGCGCGAATCCGGGCGCCAGACCGGCGGTCGGAGTGACGCGTCCCGAGCGGAACGCGGAGCGGAGGTCGGTCGGCGAGTCAGGCAAGTTCGCTCCCGCGGGTCTCGGGGAGGAAGAACAGGGCGAACACGGCGATGGCGTAGCCGAGCGCGCCGAAGATCATCGCGCCGCCGATACCCAGCTGGGTGGCGGCCAGGAAACCGACGACGGCGGGGAACACGGCGCCGACCGCGCGGCCGAAGTTGTACGTGAAGCCCTGGCCGGTGCCGCGGGACTGCGTCGGGTACAGCTCGGACAGGAATGATCCGAATCCGCTGAAGATCGCCGACGTGCAGAAGCCGAGCGGGAAGCCCAGGATCAGGATCAGCGTATTCGCGCCCTCGGGCACCTGGGTGTAGCCGACCATGAAGATCGCCGACAGGAACGCGAACAACTGCATGGTCCGCTTGCGGCCCAGCTTGTCGGTGAGGATGCCGCCGCTGACGTAGCCGAGGAACGCGCCGGAGATGAGGATCGCCAGGTAGCCGCCGGTGCCGACGACGTCGAGTCCGCGGGAGGTCTTGAGGAACGTCGGCAGCCAGGACGCCAGCGTGTAGTAGCCGCCCTGCACACCGGTGGCGAGCAGCGACGCGAACACCGTGGTGCGGAGCAGTCCGCCGCGGAAGATGGCGGCGAACGAGCCCGTCTGCTTGCCCGCGGACTCGCGGCGCTCCGTGACGACCTCGGGGTCCTTCAGATTCCGGCGAACCCAGATTATGAGGAAGGCGGGCAGCACACCGGTGAAGAACAGCACGCGCCACGCGACGTCGGGATTGAACAGCTGGAAGACGACGGTGTAGACGATCACGGCCAGCGCCCAGCCGACGGCCCACGCGCTCTGCACGAAGGCGACGGCTCGGCCGCGGTACTCGGCGCGGGCGTATTCGGCGACGAGGATCGCGCCTGCCGCCCACTCACCGCCGAAGCCGAGGCCCTGGAAGGCGCGGAAGATCAGCAGCGTCTCGAAGTTCTGCGCGAAGCCGCACAGCACCGTGAAGATCGTGTACGTCGCGACGGTGACCTGCAGGGTGCGGACCCGGCCGATCTTGTCGACGAGGATGCCGGCGAGGGCGCCGCCGAGCGCGGACACCACCAGCGTGACCGTGGTCAGCAGGCCTGCCTGACCGGTGGTGAGGCCGAAGTAGGCGGCGATGGCCGCGAGGCCGAGCGGCAGGACCTGGAAGTCGTAGGAGTCGAGCCCGTATCCGCCGAACGCGCCGACGAACGCTCTTTTTCCCTTCGGCCCGAGGGTGCGGAACCAGTCGAAGGGGCGCGCCTGCGCGACCTCGGTCTGTGTATCTGTGGTCATGGCACCTCGCCTGAAGAAGGGATGTAACTGCTCGAAGAATCCGATGTAACTCCCATCACGGTACAAATCGTTCAACGATCCTGCAATACCTCGGGGGGATTGTTATCCTGGAAGAAATTGCGGAACCGAGCTGACAACTATGATTGCGGTCGAGATCGAATCCTGAGGAGTGGACTTGACCAGCTCGAATGCCCTTCGCGGCGATGCGCATTCCCGCCTGGCCGCTCACCGCGGCCTGCTCGAACGCACCAGCAGGACCACCCGGGTCGCGGGCATTCTGCGGGACGCCATCATCGACGGAACGTTCCAACCAGGGGCGCGACTGTCCGAACCCGACATCTGCGCCGCCCTCGACGTCTCCCGCAACACCGTCCGCGAGGCCTTCCAGATCCTCATCGAAGACCGACTCGTCGCGCACGAACTCAACCGCGGCGTCTTCGTCCGCGTACCCACCGCCGAGGACATCACCGAGCTCTACATCTGCCGGCGCGTCGTCGAATGCGCCGGCGTCAACGGATTCGACCCCGAGACCGGCGACCTGTCCGGCGTCGCCGAGGCCCTGAACCTGGCCGACGAGCGGTTCGCCGTCGAGGACTGGACCGGCGTCGGCACCGCCGACATCTACTTCCACAGCGCCCTCGCGAGCCTCAACAACAGCAACCGCATCGACGAACTCATGCGCAGCGTCTGGAACGAGGCGCGGCTCGTCTTCCACGTCATGGACGACGCCCACCGCTTCCACGGGCCGTACCTCACCCGCAACCACGAGATCTACGACGCCCTCGTCGCGGGCAACACCGAAGCCGCAGGTCAGCTGCTCAAGACCTACCTCGAAGACGCCGAGGCGCAGATCCTCGAGGCGTACTGAGGCACTCCGTGCTCGTGCGCCTTTTTGGTAGTTGGCGCAACCAGAAAGGCGCACGGGCGCGAAGCGCCTAGCGGATCAGCCCGTAGAACCCCTCGATGTGCTCGCGCACCAGGCCGGCGGCCTCGGCGCCGCGTCCGCCGCGGAGGGCTGCGACGATGCCGCGGTGCTCGCAGCGGAGGTGGGTCGCGACCGCGGGCCAGTCGTCGAGCAGTGGAACCGCCTGGATGACGTAGCCGTGGATGGAGTCGCGGAGCGAGACCATCATCGCCTCGACGAGGACGTTGCCTGCGAGTCCGGCCATCGCGACGTGCAGGTCGGCGTCGAGGCGGTGGAACGCCTCCGGGGACAGGTCCTCGTCGTCCATCGCGTCGAGCAGCGCGTCGATGGCCGAGAAGTCGAGGTCACCGGACTGCCCGGCGGCCTCCTGCACCGCCCACGACTCGAGCAGCGTGCGCGTCTGGACGACGTCGCGGATCGGCAGGGTGCGCGTCGCCATGTGCAGTCGCAGGGCCGCGCCGATGGACGCGGCCGGGTCGGCGGCGACGATCGCGCCCGCGTCCGGTCCGGAGCCGACGGCGGTGCGGACGATGCCCATCGCCTCGAGCACGCGCATGGCCTCGCGGACGGACGAGCGTCCGACGCCCAGTTCCTCGGCGAGTGCGCGCTCGGCCGGCAGACGACCCCCGACGGTGAGTTTGCCGGCCGCCAGATCCTGCTCGATGCGGTGCAGGACGACCTCGTGTGTGCGCACGACCGAAGTTTACCTGGTGTGGTCTGACCACAGTGCGCTACTGTGGTCAGACCACAGCCCAGCCCGGTTGGAGTACCCGATGAGAATCGCCCTGTTCGCCACCTGCCTGGCGGATGCCCTGTTCCCCGAATCCGCCACCGCCACGGTCCGCCTCCTCGAGCGGCTCGGACACGAGGTCGTGTTCCCGCCGAAGCAGACGTGCTGCGGGCAGATGCACGTCAACACCGGCTACCAGGCCGAGGCGCTGCCGCTCGTCCGTCACCACGTGGAGGCGTTCGAGAGCGGACCGTCGTGGGACGTCGCGGTGGCCCCATCCGGTTCGTGCGTCGGATCCGTCCGGCACCAGCACGCGATGGTCGCCCGCCGGTACGGGGACGAATCGCTCGCGACCCGCGCCGAGGACGTCGCGTCCCGGACGTACGAGCTGTCGGAACTGCTCGTCGACGTCCTCGGTGTCACCGACGTCGGCGCCTACTATCCGCACCGGGTGACGTACCACCCGACGTGCCACTCGCTGCGGATGCTGCGCGTCGCCGACAAACCGCTGCAACTGCTGCGCGCGGTGCGGGGAATGACCCTGATCGAGCTGCCCGCGGCCGAATCCTGTTGCGGTTTCGGCGGAACGTTCGCGCTGAAGAACTCCGAGACGTCGACCGCGATGCTCGCCGACAAGATGGGCAACGTCCTGTCCACCGGCGCCGAGGTGTGCAGCGCGGGCGACTCGTCCTGCCTGATGCACATCGGCGGCGGGTTGTCCCGGCTGCGCAGCGGGGTCCGCACCGTCCACCTCGCCGAGATCCTGGCGAGCACCGAGAAGATCGGGAGCAACGCATGACCACGTTCCTCGGCTCACCCACCTTCCACGCCGGCACCGGAAACATCCGGGGCACAGAATCTTTCCCCGACGCCGCCCGGAAGGCGCTCACCGACACGCAATTGCGTGCCAATCTCGGCGCCGCGACCACCACCATCCGCAACAAACGGATCGCCGCGGTCGCCGAGGTCGACGACTGGGAGGAACTGCGCCGGGCCGGCAGCGCCCTGAAGGCGGACGTGATGGCCCGGCTCCCCGAACTGCTCGTGCAGTTCGAGGAGAACGTCACCGCCCGCGGCGGCACCGTCCACTGGGCGCGCGACGCGGAGGAGGCGAACCGGATCATCACCGGCCTCGTCCGGGCCACCGGCTCCGACGAGGTGGTGAAGGTCAAATCGATGGCCACGCAGGAGACCGGCCTCAACGAGCATCTCGAGGAGAACGGGATCGCGGCGATCGAAACCGACCTCGCCGAACTCATCGTCCAACTCGGCGAGGACAAACCGAGCCACATCCTCGTTCCCGCCATCCACCGCAACCGCGCCGAAATCCGCGAGATCTTCCTGAACGCGATGCCGGGCGTCGACAAGGACATCACCGACGACCCCCGGGCGCTGGCGATGGCCGCGCGGGCACACCTGCGGCGAAAGTTCCTGTCCGCCAAGGTCGCGATCAGCGGCGCGAACTTCGGGGTCGCGGAGACCGGGACCCTCGCGGTGGTGGAGTCGGAGGGCAACGGACGCATGTGCCTGACCCTCCCCGACACGCTCATCACCCTCATGGGCATCGAGAAACTGGTCCCCACGTTCACCGACCTCGAGGTGTTCATGCAACTGCTGCCGCGGTCGTCCACCGCCGAGCGGATGAACCCGTACACCTCCATGTGGACCGGGGTGCATCCCGGCGACGGCCCGCAGAACTTCCACGTCGTCCTCCTCGACAACGGTCGCACCAACGTCCTCGCGGACGAGACCGGGCGGTCCGCGCTGCACTGCATCCGCTGCAGCGCCTGCCTGAACGTGTGCCCCGTGTACGAGCGGGCGGGCGGGCACGCGTACGGGTCGGTCTACCCCGGGCCGATCGGCGCGATCCTCAGCCCGCAACTCACCGGGACCACCGGTCACGACGACCCGAACGCGTCACTGCCCTACGCCTCCACCCTGTGCGGCGCCTGCTTCGACGCCTGCCCGGTCCGCATCGACATCCCCAGCATTCTCGTGCACCTGCGCGCGGAACAGGTCGACTCCGAACGGCACGGACTGCCCGGCGGCCAGGACCTCGCGATGAAGGCCGCCGGCTTCGTGATGGGGTCGGAGAAACGGTTCGCCGCCGCCGAGTCGGCGGCCAAGGTCGGCCGGGTGCTGGGCGGCCGGTCGGGACGCATCACGTCGCTGCCGTACCCGGCGTCGAAATGGACCGCGAGCCGCGACCTGCCCGCCCCACCGAAGGAAACGTTCCGACAATGGTGGGCCCGCACACACGAGGACACGACACGATGACCGCACGCGCAGAGATACTGTCCCGGATCCGGTCGGCGCTCGCCGACGCGCCGGCCCCCGAACCCGTTCCCCGCGACTACTACCGCGAGCCCGCGTCCGGCCCCGGCGACGTCGAGTTGTTCGCCCACACCGTCGACGACTACCGCGCACAGGTCCACCGCGCCGACACGAGCACCGTCGCCGAGATCGTCACCGGACTCATCGCGGAAGGGAAGCGGGCCGTCGTCCCACCGGACCTGCCGCAGTCGTGGCGGCCGCGCGGTGACGTCGTCGTCGACGGCGCACCCGCCGAACTGTCGACGCTCGAACTCGACGCCGTCGACGTGGTCGTCACCGGCTGCACCCTCGGGATCGCCGCCACCGGGACCATCGTGCTCGACGGCGGCGCAGGTCAGGGACGCCGGGCGCTGACCCTGGTCCCGGATCACCACATCTGCATCGTGCGCACCGACCAGATCGTCGACACCGTGCCGCAGGCCTTCCAGACCCTCGACGCGACCGCACCGCTGACGTTCATCAGCGGTCCCAGCGCCACCAGTGACATCGAACTCAACCGCGTCGAAGGCGTGCACGGTCCCCGGACGCTGGACGTGGTGATCGTGCGCTGACGCACCCGTGAGCCTTTCTGGTAGCTGGAACAACCAAAAAGGCTCACGGGGCGCGGAGCGCCAGTTCGACGGCGACGCGGACGATCTCCGGGCCGCCGAACATGACGTCATCGTTGTGCCCCGCGCCGGCGAGCACGACGGTGTGGACGTCGCCGGCCGCTTCGGCGACGCGGGCGCTCTGGTCCGGCGGGACGATGGTGTCCGCCGTCCCGTAGACCACGGTGACGGGCACGTCGATGCGGGCGACGAACTCGGCGACGGGAAAACGGTCGCGCAGCAGCAGTCCGACCGGCAGGAACGGGTAGTGCGCCCGGCCGACGTCGGCGAGGTCGACGAAGGGGGATCGGAGCAGCAGGCCCGCGGGCGGATGCTCGGTGGCGAGTTCGGTGACGACGCCGGTGCCGAGGCTTTCCCCGAAGTAGAGCAGCCGCTCCGGCGGCACCCGACGCTCGTCGACGAGGTGCCGGCGAGCGGCCCGGACGTCGAGTGCCAGCCCCTCCTCGCTGGGGTGACCGGGGTTGCCGCCGTACCCGCGGTAGTCGAAGAGCAGCGTGGCAAAACCCGCGGCGGCGAGGTCCGAGGCGAGTAGCGCCCGGTCGGCCCGGTTGCCGGCGTTCCCGGCGGCCACGAGGACGGTCATGCGCGGCTCGCCGACCGCGGGCGGGACGTACCAGGCACCGAGTTCGAGGCCGTCCGACGTGGTCAGCCTGACGTCCTCCCCCCCGGCGATCAGCCGGCCTGCGGGTGGCACCGGGGTGGTGTCGGGGTAGTAGATCAGTTTTCGCTGCAGCACCCACGCGGCGCCGATCAGCAGGGCGGCCACCTCGGCCGCGATCAGCACGACCCGGATCATTGCCGAATCGGCGCGCCGGTCCACTCCAGCAACTCGGCCACGGGCAGGGTGTTGATCACATCCGACGGCTCGACTCCGCGTTCGGCGGCGCGCTCGCACGCGTAGCCCTGCCAGGCGAGGTGCCCGGTGGTGTGCGCGTCGGTGTCGATGGAGAACTTGCAGCCGCTGTTCAGTGCGAGGTCGATCAGCCGTCCCGGCGGGTCGCGACGCTCGGGGCGGGAGTTGATCTCCACCGCGGTGCCGTACTCCCGGCACGCGTCGAACACCCGTTCCGCGTCGAACTTCGATTCGGGCCGCGGTCCCCGGACCCCCTCGACGAGCCGGCCGGTGCAGTGCCCGAGCACGTCGACGTGCGGGGACTTGACCGCCTGCAGCATCCGCTTGGTCGTCGTCGCCCGGTCGGTGTCCAGGTGCGAGTGCACGCTCGCGACCACGATGTCCAGTTCGGCGAGCAGGTCGTCGTCCTGGTCGAGGGAGCCGTCGTCGAGGATGTCGACCTCGATGCCGGTGAGCACCCGGAACGGCGCCAGCTCGACGTTCAGTTCGGCGACCAGATTCAATTGGACGAGCAGTTGCTCCGACGACAGCCCGTTCGCGACCGTCAGCCGCGGCGAGTGGTCGGTGATCGCGCAGTAGTCGTGCCCCAGCGCGGCTGCGCGCCGCATCATTTCCCGGAGCTGGCACCGGCCGTCCGACCAATCCGAATGGGTGTGCAGGTCGCCGCGGAGAGCCTCGAGCAGTTCCTTTCCGCCCAGCCCGATCGGCTCCGCGGAACCACGCAGATACGTCAGGTACAGCGGCACCGCATCGGCGCACTCACGGATGATCGCGGCCGCCTCGGGACCGATGTCGGGCAGATATACCCAGCCGTTCGCCGCCAGGGCTTCCCGCTCCTCGACGGTCGAGAACTCGAGCACATCGGCCGCCCGTCGGAAGGCACCGATCCTGGGTCCCTCGTCGCGCGAACGCTCGAGCCAGAACGCAATTTCCCGCAGCGCATCGACGGCGTCCATCTATCCATCGTGCACGCCGTCCGGGCTGCTGGCTAGACGTAAATCACTCCAGACTTAGGGTCGCCTCGTTGTCCGCGCGTTCACACATACGTTCCCTTTCCCTCGCTTGCAACTTCTACGGTGCCGGAGTTGTCCGCATTCGAATCGGGAGCCACGGTGAGTTTGAAACCCCTCGCACTGTTCGTCAACCATGACGGCGCGTCCTCGCGCGCTTCCGTCACCTGCCAGTACAAATGCGGAAACGCGTGCTCCCACGACGTGCCCAACACCTCGCACGGCGAGTATTTTCGCGACATCGCCCGCACCGCCCTGTCAAGGCGCGGAATGCTGCGCGGGACGGGGATGGCCGTCCTCGCCGTCGGCGCAGGCAGCGCGCTGGTGGCCTGCTCCGACGACTCCGGCAGCGGAAGCGCCCCCGGCACGGCCGGTTCGGACGGTGTCACCCCGGCGGGAACGAACTTCGGCGCCGTCGCCCCCAACACCGAGGACGCCGTCGTCGTCCCCGAGGGGTACGAGCAGGCCGTCGTGATCCGCTGGGGCGATCCGGTGCTGCCCGGGGCTCCCGCATTCGACTTCGACAATCAGACCGCCCAGGCGCAGGCGCAGCAGTTCGGGTTCAACAACGACTTCGCCGGACTGCTGCCGGTCGAGGGGCAGCCGAACACCTTCCTGCTGGTGGTCAACCACGAGTACACCACCGAGCCGTTCATGTTCAAGGGTTACGACGCCGAGAACCCGTCACCGGAGCAGTTCCAGACGGCGCTCGCCGCCCACGGACTGTCTGTGGTGCAGGTGAAGGGTGAATCCGGCTCGGGTGCGCTCACTCCCGACTTCGGACCGTACAACCGGCGCATCACGGCGACGACGGAATTCGTCGTCACCGGTCCCGCCGCGGGCAGCGACTTCCTGAAGACGTCCGCGGACCCGACGGGCACGAAGGTGCTCGGCACGCTCAACAACTGTTCCGGTGGCGTCACCCCGTGGGGCACGGTGTTGTCGGGCGAGGAGAACTTCAACCAGTACTTCGCGAACGCCGAACTGGTCACCGACCCCGCCGTCGCCGCGCGGCTGAAGCGGTACGGCGTGGAAGGCGCTGCGTCCGAACGTAAGTGGGAGCGTTTCGACAAGCGTTTCGACCTCGCCCAGGAGCCGAACGAGGTCAACCGCTTCGGCTGGGTCGTCGAGGTCAACCCGTGGGACGCGACGTCCGCACCCGTCAAGCACACCGCGCTGGGCCGGTTCAAGCACGAGGCCGCCACCATCCACGTCACCGACGACGGCACCGTCGTGGCGTACAGCGGCGACGACGAACGCTTCGACTACATGTACAAGTTCGTCTCCAGCCGGAAGATGATGGACGGCAACAGCCAGGCCGCCGTCCGCAACAACATGACGCTGCTCGACGCGGGCACGCTGTACGTCGCGAAGTTCGCCGGCAACTCCGCCGACCAGATCGACGGGTCCGGGGCGCTGCCGGCGAGCGGCACGTTCGACGGCACCGGTGAGTGGATCCCGCTGCTGCGCACCGGTGAGGACGGCCGCGGCGAGTCGCTCGTCGACGGCATGAGCGCCGAGGAGGTGGCGGTGTTCACCCGGCAGGCCGGCGACAAGGTCGGTGCCACCAAGATGGACCGCCCCGAGGACTTCGAGCCCAGCCCGACCACCGGCAAGGTGTACGTGGCGCTGACCAACAACACCAAGCGCGGCGTCGACGGCGCGGCGGCGGCCGACGAGGCCAACCCGCGGAACAACAACAAGAACGGCCAGGTCCTCGAACTCACCGACGACCACGCCGGCACCGCGTTCACGTGGAATCTGCTGCTCGTGTGCGGCGACCCGACGGCGGCCGACACCTACTTCGGCGGGTTCGACAAGGAGAGCGTCAGCCCGATCTCCTGCCCCGACAACCTGGCGTTCGACCCGCACGGCAACCTGTGGATCTCCACCGACGGCAACGCGCTGAAGTCGAACGACGGCCTGTTCAGCGTCGTCCTCGACGGCGCGAACCGCGGGGAGACCAAGCAGTTCCTCTCCGTGCCCAAGGGCGCCGAGACGTGCGGTCCGATCGTCAGCGAGGAGCGGGTCACGGTGTGCGTGCAGCACCCGGGCGAACTGGACGACGCGAGCGCCGACAACCCGGCGTCGCACTGGCCCGACGGCGGCGACACCCAGCCGCGTCCCGCCGTCGTGGCGGTGTGGAAGTCGGGCGGCCGGATCGGCGTCTGACAGGTGAGCGGCAAAGTGTGCCCGTGCACGCTTTGCCGCTCACCTGGGTGGGCGGCCGAGCAGCGACTCGAACACCGCGTGGCCCGCGGTGAACCCGTGCCGGTCGTAGAACTCGAACATCGCCGACAACCGGCCGCGACCGTCCTCGGACAGCGACTGCCCGTGCCGCGACATCCACTCGTCGACGGACACCTGCTTCACCGACACCGGACCGCTCGCCCGGTCGCACAGGTCCCGCACGCTGAGGGCCTGCGGGCCGCCGAGTTCGTAGGTGGCGCCGTGGTGGACGTCCGCGCCTTCGACGAGGACGCGGGCGGCCACCTCCGCGACGTCGGTGAGGCGTACGAACGAGAACCGGGCGTCGGGACTGTACGGCACGTCGACCGCGGTGGCCGCGCCGTCGAGGACCGCGGCGAAGTTCTCCGCGTAGGCGCACGGCTGCAGAACGGTCCACCGGAGGCCGCCGAACGTCCGGAGTTCGTCCTCGCACCGCGCCTTGTCGACGTGGTGCGGCATCGCCGGGGTGTACGGCCACGCGACCGAGTGGTACACGAAGTGCTCGATACCCGCGTCTGCGGCGTCACCCATCGCGTTACGGAGCAACGCCGGCTCGTCCGGATGCACATTCGGGGCGATGAAGTACACGCCCCGGCACCCCGACAGCGCCTCGGCCAGACCCGCCCCGGTCTCGAGATCGACGGCGTGATCGCCGGGACGCCGGGCGGTGTGCACCACCCGGCGTACGTCGGCGAGTCCGTCGAGCGCCGTCACGACGGCGGCTCCGGTCTTCCCCGCGGCGCCGACGACGGCGATGCCGGCGCCGCGGGAGAGTGACTCGGTCATCGGGTCACCGGTCGATGAAGTCGAACTCGGCGAACTTCGCACCGCCGGAGAGGCGTTCGTAACCGGGACCGCGGTCGAAGAACGGCTCGTCCAGGCCGCGGCTGTCGCGCATCTGCTCACGCAGCGCCTCGGTGGCGTCGGCGTCCACGACCGGCTCCCCGTTCGACGACGTCAGCACCACACCGTAGTCGGCGCGGGCGCCGTCCGCGGACACCTTGCCCCACAGCACGTCCCGGACGACTTCCTCGATCGGACGGTCGAGGGGATCGCCCCAGCCGCCGCCACCGGTGGTGCGGATGCGCACCACCTCGCCGGCCTTGATCGGTTCGGCGTCGGTCAGCGCGTCGAACTCGCGCTCGTTCGGGCCGCCCGGGTCGAGGACCACGGAGAAGGGCCGCCCGGCCTTGCCGCCCTTCACTCCCCAGCAGGAGAGGATCGAGCGGTCGGCGATGGACATGAAGTTTGCGTCCTTGAGCATCCGGATGTGCTTCTCGTAGCCCAGGCCGCCGCGGTAGCGTCCGGCGCCGCCGGAGTCCTTCGCCAGGCCCAGCTTCTCGACGATGAACGGGAACCGGCTCTCGGTGAACTCGGTCGGCAAGTTCCGTGAGTCGGGAACGACGTGGATGGTGTCCTCACCGTCCGCGTAGTGCCGGCCGCCCGAACCGCCGCCGAGCACCTCCCGCATCAGGTACGAGTGCCCGTCGAAGTCCTCGCCGTACACCCCGGTGTAGCGGATGGTCTCCTGATCGGCGGGCATGTTGCCGTCGACGGCCTTCGCGACGACACCGGCGAGCACACCGAGCAGCCGCAGGATCACGAACGTGCGGGCGTTGGTGGGCGCCGGGAAGATCGGCGTGATCAGGGTGCCCTTCTCCGGGAACTTCATCTCGATCAACGGCACGACGCCCTCGTTGACGTCGAGTTCCGCCATCCGCTCGGGGCTGTCGGCGAGGTTGCGCAGAATCGGCGCGAGCCACTTGATGAGGAAGTTGCCGTCGGCGTAGTCACCGCAGTGGTTGATCGGGCCCTTCGCCTGCGGGCCGGTGCCGTTGAAGTCGAGGATGAGGCGTTCGCCGCCCTCGTCCTCCGGGCCGGTCTTGGTGAGCGTGATCCGCTGCCGGTGCAGCATGGGCTCGTCGACGCCGTCGTGTTCGGCGTAGTCCTCCCACGTGTACTCGCCCTTCGGGATCTTGCTGAGGATCTCCCGCCGGTACGTCTCGGTGGTCGCGTCCATCATCGCGTCGAAGCACGCCTCGACGGTGTCGCAGCCGTACCGCTCGAACAGTTCGGTGAGACGCCGGGCGCCCATCAGGCAGGCCGAGCATTCGGCGTCGAGGTCGGCGGCCAGCGCGTCGGGCATCCGCGAGTTGCGGGTCATGATGCGCAGCGCCGCCTCGTTGGGCACGCCCTGATCCCACAGCTTGATCGGCGGGACCATCAGGCCCTCCTCGTACACCGTGGTCGCGCCGGACGGCATCGATCCCGGGCAGCAGCCGCCGATGTCGTCGTGGTGGCCGAACGCCTGCACGAACGCGACGACGGACGGTTCCGTGTCGCCCGGCCGGGTCGCGAACACCGGGACGGTGACGCAGAGGTCGGGGAGGTGGCCGATGCCGCCTTCGGACAGGTAGACGTCGTTGTGGAAGTAGACGTCGCCGGGCTTCATGGTGTCGAGCGGGAAGTCCCGCGCCACCGGGTGCACCAGCGCCGAATACGAACGGCCCGTGAGCTTCCGGAGGTTGCGGTCGTGGATGCCGGCGCGGAAGTCGTGCGCGTCGCGGATCATCGGGGAGCGGGAGGTCCGCGAGATCGACGTCTCGACCTCCATCTCGACGCTGGCGAGATAGCCGGCGACGATCTCCACGAGCACCGGGTCGGGTGTCGTTCCGTCGACCGGTGTCAGCCGGTAGGGCTTGACCGCCTGCACTGCAACGGGTTCGGTGGTGACGGTCATCGGTTCGCTCCGTTCGAGTCGGCGATCTTGGTGATGCGGATGTTTCCGAAGGTGTCGATCCGCGCCCGGAAACCGGGGTGCACGGGGATGGTGGAGCTGAATTCCTCGATCACCGCGGGGCCCTCGAGCACGTCGCCGGCGCCGAGCTGGGCCCGGTCGTAGACCTGGGTGGTGACCCATTCGTCGAAGTACGCCGGGCGGGTGCCGGTCACGGCGGACTCCGCTCCCGTGCCCACCGCGATCTCGTTCAGCGTCGGGCGCTTGATCGGGCCGATACCGCTGACCCGCAGGTTCACCCACTCCACGTGCTGATGCGGGTCGCCGCGGAAGTCGTACCCGTACAGCTCCTTGTGCGCCTGGTGGAACCGTTCCGCAGCCTCGTCCATCAACTCCGGGGTGACGGGACCGTCGCCGACGGGCACGCGCACCTCGAACGCCTGGCCGAGGTAGCGGAGGTCGGCCGACCGCGCGTACTTGCGCTCCGACTCCCCGAAGCCCTCGTCGGCGAGGGCGATTTCCGCCTCGGCGGCCAGCGCGTCCAGCCCCGACTGCAGTTCGGCGATCTCCAGCCGGTCGTGCCGGCAGACGTGGGTCCGCACGTAGTCGTTGCGGACGTCGACGGTGAGCAGTCCGAACGCGGACACGTTGCCCGGGTTCAGCGGGACGAGGACGTCCTTGAGTCCGAGGATGTCGACGAGCCGGCAGGCGAGCAGCGACCCGGAGCCGCCGAACGCGACCAGGGTGAAGTCGCGGACGTCGAGGCCGCGCTTGACCGTGATCTGCCGCAGCGCGTTGGCCTGGTTCCACGCCGACACTTCGAGGATGCCGGTGGCGCAGGCCTCGAAGTCGAGTTTCAGCTGGTGCGCGAGCTGCTCGACGCCCTTGCGGGCCAGTTCGGTGTCGAGGGGGATCTCGCCGCCGAGCAGGTGGGGTGGGATGCGGCCGAGCAGCACGTGGGCGTCGGTGATGGTCGGCTCGCTGCCGCCCTTGCCGTAGCAGAGCGGGCCGGGGTCGGCGCCCGCCGACTGCGGTCCGACGCGCAGCGTGCCCTCGGGGGTCTGCCAGGCGATGGAGCCGCCGCCTGCGCCGACGGTGACGACGTCGATCATCGGGATCTTCGACGGGTACGCGCCCACCCGGCCCTCGGTGGTGAGCGCGGGCTCGCCGCGGACCACGACGGTGACGTCGGTCGACGTTCCGCCGCCGTCACACGTGAGGACCTGCTCGACGCCGGCGACACTCGCGATGAGCGCGGCACCGAGCGCGCCGGCCGCCGGGCCGGACAGCACCGTGGTGATGGGCTGGTGCACGACCTCCTTCGCGGAGAGCACGCCGCCGTTCGACTTCATCACGTAGAACGGGATGTCGCGGGCCTCGCCCTCGTCGGAGGAGAATTCGCGCAGCCGGTTCGCGATGTTGTTCACGTAGTTGCGGATGTTCGGTTTCACGGCCGCGTCGACGAGCGTGGTGATGGACCGCTCGTATTCGCGGTACTCGCGCAGCACCTGGCTGGAGATGCTCACCGTCGCCTCGGGGTATTCCTCGAGGAGAATGTCCCGGACGCGGCGCTCGTGGCTCGGGTTGGCGTAGGAGTGCATGAGGCACACGCCGATGGTGCGGATGCCGCGGTCGGCGAAGAAGCGGGCGGCCTGGCGGACGTCGTCCTCGACGAGGGGACGGATCTCGCTGCCGTCGAACGCGAGCCGGCCGCCGATGGTGCGGACGCGGTCGGCGGGGACGATGCGGTCGGGCTTGACCCAGAAGTAGGAGTTACCGTAGCCGTCGGGGACGGACTGCCGGGCGATCTCGAGGACGTGCTCGTACCCCTCGGTGGTGATGAACCCGAGGTTCTCGACCTTGCCTTCGAGGAGTTTGTTCGTGGCGACGGTGGTGCCGTGGCTGACGGCGCCGATCGCGTCGCCGGTCTCGCCGAGCTTGGCGAGCACCTTCTCGATTCCGGTGAGGAATCCCTGCGCCGGGTCGGCAGGCGTCGAGGGGGTCTTGGTGGTGACGACGGCTCCGGACTCCTCGTCCACAGCCACGACGTCGGTGAATGTTCCGCCGGTGTCGATACCGACCCGAATCTTCCTGGATTCCACGATTCCTCCTGGGCTCGTCTCTGTAAGGCAATTGCACCGTTTCCGCCGCCCGGTTTCTTTGTCACATATCGCCGAACTCGGCGGTCCTCGTTCGGCGCTGCCCACCCCGGACAGACGACGGCACCCCGAACCGGACGGTTCGGGGTGCCGTGTTGAAGGTGTGCGCGGGTTACTTCGAGCAGGTGCCCCGCACGAGGATGCCGCCGACGAGAACACCGGCGAGGGCGATGCCGGCGCCCAGCGCCGCCGACGCCAGAACGGTTGCCGTGGACGTCGCCTCGGGTGCCCGCAGCCGCGCCGCGGCCGCCGCGGGGACCGGGGCAGCGTGCGCGACGCCGCCGACCGCCGGGGCCTCACCCGCCGCCGCGGCGACCTCGGCCGGCGGGATGCCGTTGGCGATGACGCCGTCGATGCCTTTGAAGAACACCCCGGCCATCTTCTTCGCGACCCCGGTGATCATCCGCTGCCCGACGCCGCCGACCATGCCGCCGACCACGGCGTCCGCGTCGTAGCTGAGCAGGGTGCCGCCGTCGCGTTCCTCGAGCCGCACCGTCACGTCGGCCTTGACGGTGCCGGGTGCACCGGCACCGGACGCCGTCATCACGAACGACTGGGGCCGATTCTGCTGAGACAGAATCACTTCGCCGTCATAGGTGCCCTTGATGGACGCGACACCCGCGGTGATCGACAGCTTGTAATGGTTGTCGCTGACCTGCTCGAGCGACTGCACCCCGGGAATGGTGGCCGCGAGGACCTTTCCGTCCTGCAGGTTGTCGTACACGGCCTCCGGCGGTGCGGTCAGTAGGGCGGTGCCTGCGATTCTCATTCGTTCTCCTTGCTCTGTGACGACGCGTGCGCGAGGCGAAGCTCGAACAACTCCGAAGGGGATATCGGCATGGATGTGATCGGGATGCCTTCCGCGTCCTCGATCGCGGCGGCGATGACGGCGGACGTCGGAATCACGCCCGCCTCGCCCGCGCCCTTCATGCCGAGGGGATTGAGACCGGACGGGGTGACGGTGTGGTCCATCTCGAGCGAATCGGGCATCTCGGTGACGAACGGCATCAGGAAGTCCATGTACGACGCGTTCAGCATCTGGCCGTGCTCGTCGTAGACGATCTTCTCGTACAAGGCGCCGCCGACCCCCTGCGCGACCGCGCCCATGACCTGGCCCTCGACGATCCGTGGGTTGATGACGTTGCCGCAGTCGTGGACGACGGCGTACCGCCGGACGTGGATTTCCGCCGTCACCGGATCGGTTTCGACGATCGCCGCGTGCACGCCCGACGCGAACGTCGACGTCGGGGGCGAGTAGTAACCGGTGGCCTCGAGTCCGGGCTGTTCGCCCTCCCGGACCGGCGGAATCGTCATGTCCGTGTCGGCCTTCGCGAATCCGGTGGCCTGCCGCGACGCGTCGTCGAACGCGTAGCGCAGCGGATTCGACAGCACGGCGACCACACCCAGCGAGATGGACGTGCCCTCGGCGCCCGGCAGCGTGCCGATCTTGCACACGTGCCCACCGCGAAGTTCCAGTTCGGCGGGGTCGAGGTTCAGTGCATCCCCGGCGATCTTGCGGGCCTTCTCCGCGACCATCTGCGCGGCCACGTGGAACGCGGAACCGGACATCACGGCGCCGCGGGACGCGAACGTGCCGACGGCATAGCCGAATCGGCGGGTGTCGCCGGTGACGATCTCGACATCGGTGACCGGAACACCGAGGTCGTCCGCGACGATCTGCGCGAACGCCGTCTGGTGGCCCTGCCCCTGAGTGGTCAGACCCGTTGCGGCCTTCACCTTCCCGGACGTTTCGACGAGGACGTGGGCGCCCTCGTACGGGCCCGGCCCGGTTCCCTCCACGTAGGCGCCGATCCCGATGCCCACGGCCCGGCCCTCGGCCTTCGCCTGCTTCTTGTACTCGGCGAACCCGTCCCAGTCGATGAGCTTCTTGAGTTTGTCGATCCCGGCCTGGTAGTTGCCGGTGTCGTAGATCAGCGGGCGGCCGTCCTGGAACGTGAGGTGGAAGTCGTACGGCATCTCCTCGGGCCGGATGAAGTTGTGCTCGCGGACCTCGATGACGTCCTTGCCGAGATATTTCGCGATCGCGTCCATCGCCCGTCCCATCGCGAACACGGCCTGCGGGCGGCCGGCGCCGCGGTAGGGCGTCACGATGACGGTGTTCGTGTACAGCGAATACGCGTCCACCCGGAACGATTTCGGCTTGTACGGCCCAAGGACCTGCGTCGACGTGTTCAACATGACGATGATGCCGTACGGCAGGTAGGCGCCGTTGTCGTGCCAGAACGTGAAATCGAATGCGAGGAGGGTGCCGTCGTCGTCGAATCCGACCGTCACCTCCTGGATCTGGCCGCGTTCGTGCGCACTCGACACGAAGTGCTCGCGCCGGTCCTCGACCCATTTGACCTCGCTCGAGATGCCGGCCGTCCCGAGCCGCCGCGCGGCCCAGGTGACCATGACCTCCTCCGGCCACGGATGGACGATCTTCACCCCGAATCCGCCGCCGACGTCCGGGGCGATGCAATGGACCTTGTTGTGCGCCATGTTCAGTCGTGCCGCAATCGCCGCGCGCGCCGACGTCGACGTCTGCGTCGACGTCCAGAACGTGAGCGCCTGCTCGTCGGTGTCCCAGCGGGCGTAGACGCCCTTGCCCTCCATCGGCATCGACGCCGACCGCTCGATCTCGAGGTTCAGGGTGAGCCGGTGCGGCGCCTTCGCCAGTTCCGCGTCCACGTCGCCGAATCCGTGCTGCAGGTGCGCCGCGACATTGTCGGGGACGTCCGCGTGCACGGCGGCGGCCGCCTGCCGGGCCACGTCGATCCCGACGACCGGTTGGAGCATCTCGTACGTGACGTCGATCTTCGCGCACGCGTCCTCGGCGACGTACCGGTTGTCGGCGACGACCATCGCGATCGCCTCGCCGACGTGGTTGACCTCGTCCTTGGCGAGCGGATACCCGTTGCGCGGGGCGGTGATCGCCGGGTGCGGGATGAGGAGGGGCAGGTTCTCGGCCATCTCCGGGGAGTCGTCGACGAGGTCGTCGTACGTGTAGATCGCGTGCACGCCGGGCAGATCCAGGGCGGCGTCGACGTCGATCCCGGTGATCCGGGCGTGCGCGTGCGGTGATCGGACGAACGCGGCGATGAGCGCGTTGTGGCCCAGGTCGTCGAGGTAGCGGCCGTTGCCGGACAGCAACCGGGCGTCCTCGGTGCGGGGAATCGGTTTGCCGAACAGCTTCTCGGATTCGGCGGTGTCCCGGCCGGTGTCCTTCGTGCCCGCCGGCGCGGTGCGGGGTTTCGTGACGCTCATGCTCGCCCTGCCCTTCCCCCGACGGGGTTGGTGGTGCCGCGGACCTTCGGATCGAGTGACGCGCGTGCCGACTCGTCGTCCTTGCCGAGCGGGAATTCGCCCGAACGCTCGCGCTTGATCTCCGCGGCGCGCAGCACGGCCGCGCGAATGTTCTGGTAGCCGGTGCACCGGCACAGGTTGCCCGCGATCGCGTCCGTGGCCTCCTCGCGGGTCGGCGAATCGTTCTCCTCGAGGAACGCCGCGATGGTCGTGACGAACCCGGGAGTGCAGAAACCGCACTGCAGGCCGTGACAGTCGATGAACGCCTGCTGCACCGGATGCAGCGTGCCGTCGGGTTCGACGAGACCCTCGACCGTGGTGATCTCCCGGCCCTCCAGGCTCGCCGCGAGCACCAGGCACGACCGCACCGGTTTGCCGTCGAGCAGCACGGTGCACGCGCCGCACACCCCGTGCTCGCAGCCCACGTGCGTTCCCGTCTGCCGCAGATGGTGGCGGATCGCGTCGGACGCCAGCGTGCGCGACGGCAGCACCACCGTCTGCGTCACCGCGTTGAGCGTGAACGTCACCGCGACGTGCTGTTCGCCGGTGTCTTCCTGCAGCTCGGCGAGTTGCTCGTCGATGCTGCGGGTTGCCTTTGTCATGGTCACCTTCCTCCCGCCGACACGTGCACGGCGGCACCGTCGAGCACTGCGTCCTGCGCGGCCGCGAACCCCACCCGGGCGGTCAGGGCCGCGACCAGTTGCGACCGGTACCGCGCCGTGGCGTGGATGTCGGGTTCGGTGTCGATCCGTTCCCGAGCGAACTCGGACAGATTCCGCCACAACGGGTCCCGGTCGTCCGTCGCGGACGCACCCTGCAGGATGTCCGTGTAGTCGACGACCTCACCGAGTTCACCGGCCGACACGTACGTCATCCGGGCCTCGGCCACCGCACCGTCCTCGACTCGCACCTGGGCGGCGACCCCGACGAGTGCGTAGTCGCCGTGCCTGCGGGCGATCTCGTCGATCGCCGTCCCGACGCCGGGCTCGGCGGCCGGGACCGTGACACTGGTCGCGATCTCGTCCGCCTCGAGGGTGCTTTCGAGCGGCCCGGCGAACAGGTCGGTCGACCGGATCTCCCGGACCCCGCGCACCGACCGCACGGTGATCGAGCCACCGAGCAGCGCGAGCACCGCCGGCATCTCCGCGGACGGGTCGGCGTGCACGATGGACCCGACCGTCGTGCCGCGGTTGCGGATGGTCGGGTGCGCGACCAGGCGCAGCCCGCGGCCGATCAGCGGCTGCACCTGCGCGGCGCCGCGGTCGGCTTCGAGCACCGAGTGCGTGGTCAGGGCGTCGAACGTGACACCGAGGTCACGCGAGGACGACACCGCGTCCAGCCGGGGGATCGATCCGATGTCGACGAGGTGCGCCGGCGCGGCCAACCGCATCGAGAGCAACGGGATCAGCGACTGCCCGCCCGCGAGCACCTTCCCCTCGTGAGCCACGTCCGCGAGGATCTGACAGGCCTCGTCGATCGACCGAGGTCGGTGATAAGTCAGTGGCGACGGTTTCATTCCTCAGATCCTGCCCGTATCGTACGCTCGACGTTTCGTGAACTAGTGACAAAACTCACGTGCTGACGCTGGCAGATCACGTGAGCTGACCGACCCGGTCCGGGACCGTTCCATCGTCGGTGGTCGGCTTCGGGTGGTGACGGCCGGTGCCGGCGTCGTCGGCGTTGTCGGCGTCCTTCGGGGCGATGACGCGGCACAGGTGGTACATCCCGATCACCACGATCGTGCCGAGCGCGATGCCGCTCAGGGAGAAGCTGTCGCTGAACGTCAGCTCCACGTCACCGATCGCAATGATCAGGCCGGCCGCGATGGGCATGAGGTTGAGCGGGTTGCCGAAGTCGACGCCGTTCTCCTTCCAGATCTTCGCGCCGAGCAGGCCGATGATCCCGTAGAGCACCACCGTGATTCCGCCGAGCACCCCGCCGGGGGTCGCGGAGATGACGGCACCGAACTTGGGGGAGAAGCCCAGCAGCATCGCGATCACCCCGGCCGCGGCGTACGCGGCGGTCGAGTACACCTTGGTCGCGGCCATGACGCCGATGTTCTCCGCGTACGTCGTCGTGGGGGATCCGCCGACGCTGGTCGCGATGGTGGTGGCCAGGCCGTCGCCGATGAGGGCGCGTCCCATCATCGGGTCGAGGTCGGTCTTGGTGATCTCCGCGACGGCCTTGACGTGTCCGGCGTTCTCGGCGATCAGGGCGATGACACCGGGCAGCACGAGGACGATGAACGTGAGACTGAACGACGGCGCGTGGATGCCGACGATGCCGTTCGCCTCGTCGGAGAACGGCGGAAGCCCGATCCACGACGCCGAGGAGACGCCGTCCCAGTTGACGCGGAAGTGTTCGGTCACCGCGCCGGCGACCGGGTCGTACGACGTGATCATGCCGGTCGTCAGGTCGAGAACCCACGACAGCACGTAGCCGAACAGCAGTGTCAGGAAGATCGCGACCCGCCCGAGAAATCCGCGCAGCGCGACGCTCGCCACCACCAGCACGACCATCACCGTCAGCGCGACCCACTGGTCCTGCGGCCAGTACGTTCCGGCCACCACCGGGGCCAGGTTGAACCCGATCAGCATGACGACGGCGCCGGTGACCACGGGCGGCAGGATCTTGAACACCACCCCGCCGCCGAGGAAGTGGATCAGCACACCGATCCCGGCGAGCACGAGGCCGGACACCAGGATCGCGCCCGTCACCTGCGCCGACGTACCGCCCTGGGCGCGGATGGCGGCGATGCCGCCGACGAATGCGGCCGACGTCCCCAGGTAGCTGGGAATCCGGCCCTTGACGACGAGCAGGAAGAAGAGCGTGCAGAAACCCGACATCATCACGGCCAGTTGAGGATTGAGGCCCATGATGATCGGGAAGACGAACGTGGCCCCGAACATCGAGACCACGTGCTGCCCGCCGAGCCCGATCGTGCGGCCCCAGCTGAGCCGTTCGCTGGGGGTGACGACCTCCCCGGGTGCGATGGTCTTGCCATCTCCGTGCAGTGTCCAGATAGGCATAGGGGGACCTTTCAGACAGTGGCGGTGCAGGGGTGCCGGCGGCCGGTTTCTTGCGATGTGCCGCACGTCACAATTACACCTCGATAGGAGGGCAACGTTATTACAGCGTCAGCCACCCGGCGTGAGAAGAATCTGCCAGCACGTGCCCGGCGAAATTGGCAACTTTAGGAATTGATGCCGCGCATCGCCATGATCTTGAGGGCGAGCGACAGGTCGAGGCGCAATTCGGGGTGATCGGTGAACGACCCGAGCATCTTCTCCAACTTCACCACCCGGTACCGCAGGGTGTTGTAGTGAAAGTGAAGTTGACGTGCGGTTTCGGCGATGTTGATGTTGGTGGCGAGCAACACCTCGAGGGTGCGCCGCATGTCCTGCGCCTCGGGTGTGTCGGCCGTCAGTTCGCGCAGCGTCTCGCTCGCGAACGATTCGAGTTCGCGGTCGTCCTCGACGAGGCTCAGCAGCCGGTAGACGCCGAGGTCGTCGAAATGTGTCACCGCCCAGGCGCCGGCGATCTGCCGTCCCACCTTCAGCGCGGTCCGTGCCTGGCCGTAGAGGGCGGGGATGCCGTCCACCGAGTCCGTCGGCCGGGAAACCCCCACGCCGAACGCTCGGCGACCACCGCCGCCGGCGCCGCGCACGGTGGTGACGAGTTCGTGGACGAGGTTCATCGTGTCGGTGCCGACACCCATGAGGATCACCGTCTCCGTCGCCAGCGCGGTGACGGCGGCGCCCTGGTCGCGGCCCGCGACGGCGCTGGTGAACGCCCGCGCCTGTCGTTCGACGAGCGGCATCCGGGTGGGCATCGACGGTTCGTCCTCGCCGACCGGATCCGGTTCGATCACCACGACCACCACGGGACGGTCCAGGTCCCAGCCGAACGTCTTGGCGTGCGCGACCACGTGCTCGTGTTCGCCGCCGCGGCCGAGCAGCAGGTCGCGCACGAAGTTGGCGCGATGCTTCTCCTCCACCGAGGAGACGACCAGTTCGCGGGCCACCACGAGGGCGCACACCGCCGCCGCCTGCTCGACGAGGTACAGGTCTTCGCTGCGCAGCGCACGTCCGGTGCAAAAGTGCACCAGCCGCCCGTGGTCGATGCCGTTGGCCGAAATCGCCGACACCGCGATGGACTCGTCGCCCAGCCGGTGCAGGCCGAGCCCGCCCTCCGTGGAATCGGTGCGGACCCGCCCGGTGGCGTCGAGCGCCGCACTCGACGCCAGCAGCGCCAGTTCGGACTCGTCGCCGGCCCGGCACAACTGACGTCCGTCGGGTGTCGTGACCAGTACGGCCCCACCCAGTTCACGGGCAACGGCGACGGCGAGTTCGGCGAACCCGCCGCCGGCCATCACGACGTCGACGAGCACCCTTCGCAGCCGGTCCGCCTCGAACACGGCGTCGACCTGCCGGGCCGACGACTCGGCGAGAGCACCGGACAGCGGATGTTCCTGCGAATACGGTTCCGCGACGACGGCAACGGGAAACCCGAGTTCGTCGGCGGCATCGGTCATCTCGGCCGGCAGCGCCGCGGTGGCATCGTCGAGGCGCACGGCGAGCCCGGCGACACCCCGCCTGTCGAGCCGGGCGAGGAACGCGTCGATCGGCTCGACCAGCCGGCCCAGCACCGCGGACGTGGTGATCAGCAACTGCCCCGCCCGGAGCCACGGTCCGATGTCCGGCACCGCCATCACGGCAACGTTCGACACCTCATGGGAGGTGCCGGTCGCGCCGGCCACGAGTGTCGGGGAGACGAGGAGATCGGACGCCAGCACGTCGGCGAATGATTGCGGCGCAACGCCCGGACCAGTCCCGTTGCCGGTGTCGGCGGCTGCGCGGAACCGGGGAGCGGAACCGCCGACATCCCTCGCCGTCACTGCAACACCCTGCTCACCTGATCCGATGCTCGCCCCGGATGGCGCGAAAGTGTGACCTTAAGTCGCGACCCGAACAGCCGTCAAACGATGGTTGCCAATCAGCGACCGATACCGTTACGGACGAGGTCCTGCGCGTTTCGGATCACGGACTGGAGGGTCTGTCGTTCTGGATCCCACCACTCGTTGGCCCAGCTCAACGCTCCGATGATCAGGCCTTGCGCCGCATAGAGATTCAAGTCGGGTTGAAGTTGTCCGGCTTCGGCTGCCTCGGCGAGGTGTCGTCGCCAGATCGTGCCGTAATCTCGGCGCAACTCTTGTTGCCGTTCCCGGATATCCTCGGGCATCTGACTCATGTTGCGGGTCGAGGCCGCCGCGTAGTGCGAGATCGTCAAGGCTACTTCCAGATGTCCCGCGACGGCCGCGAGTATCCGATCGAGTGGCGTCGCGGTGGCCGGGAGGGCGTCGATGATAGACGTCACGTGTTCGATGAATCGTCGGTGACCGACGGTCATCACCTCGTCGACGAGGTCGTCTCGTGAGGGGAAATAGCGGTAGATCGCGGGTGCTCTGATTCCCGCGATCTCGGCGATGTCTGCAAGCTTGGTTCCCGCGTATCCATCCCGGAACATGACCTCTGCGGCGGCATCGAGTATCAGCTGACGGGTGTGCTTGCCGCTGCGCGCGGGGGCGTCGCCACGCCGTCCCTTGCCGGAGGTGTCCTTCGTCACCGGTTCACGGTAGAGGACCCGAGGCATCACGCCGTCATCGCGGGTACGGGTCATCGCCGCTCGCGAACCTCGTTCAGGCAGCGTGTAACGGCTTCCGGGAGGTGACCGCGCGACGCGGGTTCGGCCACCGAGAAAGTGACCGGGCACGACGCGTGAACAGCGGCAAGGGCCTCGACGATCTCGCTGTCGGTCCGGGCGGACATCGCTCGGACCGGACCACCGAGCGCCTTCGGGAATGCGAACCCTTCGGTCATGGCCACATCGATGTCGGATGCGCGCTCGGCGGTTGCGCAGTCCACGAGGACCGCGGCGCCGCACAGCATCGAGGCGAGCACCCTGTCTCGGATCTCCGAATCGTCGATGTGGCGGGGCTCGACTCCCTTTATCGCACGTTCGTCCGCGATGATTCTGTCGACATCGGGATCGGGTTCTCCGCGTCGCGAACCGTCGGGATAGGTGAACCACCCGGCTCCGGTCTTCTGCCCGAGTCGGCCGGTTTCGCACAGCCGGTCGGCGATCGCGACATAACGTTGCCGTGGATCACGCGTGGCTGCGAGCCGTTTTCGGCGCGCCCAGGCGATGTCCAGTCCGGACATGTCGGCGACAGCGAAGGGGCCGATCGGCATGCCGAGTCCGCGCATCGCACGGTCGACGTCCGACGGTGAGGTGCCTTCTTCGACCAGGAACTCGACCTGCGTGCGGTAGTCGGCGTAGACACGATTGGCGACGAACCCGTCACCGAGTCCGGCGGGAATTGCGACCTTGCCCAGGGTGGCGGCGATCCGGGACAGGGTGGCGGCGGTTGCGTCGTCGGTTGCCGGAGTGCGGATCACCTCGACGAGGGGATTGCGATGTGGCGGATTGAAGAAATGCAGCCCGGCGAATCGATTGCGATACTCGAGCGCACGCGACATCTCACAGAGATCGAGATAGGAGGTGTTGCTCGCGATGATCGCGTCGTCCCGAAGTATGGGCTCCAGGTTTTCGAGCAGATCGGTCTTGACTCCCATGTCCTCGAACACGGCGTCGATGACGAGATCGGAGTCGGACAGACCGGTGATGTCGGCGGCGGTACGGATCCCGCTGACCTGTGAGTCGAGCCGTTCCACCGCGGCAGGGTCCCGGTCGTAGACGACGACCGCGAACCCGTGATCAATGAAGGCTCGGGCCAGGGATGCGCCCATGGTTCCCGCGCCGGCGATGCCCACCGTGCGGACCGGCAGTGGGTTTGCAGGTGAGCGAAGCGCTTTCGCTGCCGCCCGGCGTGCGAAGAACAGGTAGCGCAGGTTGCTCGCCTCGTCGGACAGCCTGAGCCGGTTGAACACCTTCCGTTCCGCATCGAGGACCTCATCGACCTCGCCGTCACCCGCGCGACGAACCAGGTCGATCGCCTCGAGGACGTTGGGGCGAGCCCGCCGGCTCACCCGCGCGACCACCGCTTCGATGTCTTCGGCGGTAGCGGGTGGCACCTGCCGGTCGATCAGTCGGGACTTGCCGCTGACCGACCTCGCGAGCTCGACCGCGCGATCGACGAGTTCGTCGGCCGGAACGATGTCGTCGAGAATGCCGACGCGGAGTGCCTCGTCGGCATCGATTCGCCGCGCCGACGCCACCAGATCGATGGCGATGGGGACACCGGTGAGGCGGGGCGTACGGACCGTTCCGCCGGCACCCGGCACCATCCCGAGAGTCACCTCGGGGAATCCGACCTGGACCGTGGGATCTCCGATCCGCCGGTCGCAGCCGAGAGCGAATTCGAGTCCGCCGCCCAGGGCGAGCCCGGTGAGGGCGGCGACCACGGGCACGTCCAGCTGTTCGACGGCCGCGATGACCGAGGGCAGTTGCGGTTCCCGAACGTCACCGGCGAACTCGGAAAGGTCCGAGCCGGCGTAGAAGTGCGTCAGCGCCGAGGCGATCACCACACCCTCCACCTGCCGATCCGTCGCGAGGTTCCGCAGGGACCGGGCGAGGTCGGCCCGCAGAGTCGCATTGCCCATGTTCACCGGGGGGTTGTTCAGGAGAAGTACCGCGATCGTTCCGCGAAGGCTGGTGGTGACCGTGGACATGATGAGGGCCTTTCTTCGTCGCACATCGTGATCGTTCGGAATTGACGTCGCCGAGGGCGAGGACGGGAGTCTCCGATATCGTGCCGACCAGCAGAGGCGGTGAGCCAGTGCTGGTCGGCACGCGGGATGTCGAGACTATTTCTCGATGCGTTCGGCCGCTGGGGCGACGAACTCGGCGTTGGAATTCTCGTTGACGCCCTTGAACCCGAACCACGCGACGATTGCCGCGATGGCGGAGATGAGGGACAGGTAGTACCCGGGCGCCAGCTCGATATCGGTGCCCCCCAGCCAGGTGGCCACATAGGGCGCGGTGCCACCGAAGACGGCGATGGAGATCTGATAGGGCACTGCGCCGGCGGAGAATCGGATGCGGGCGGGGAAGAGGTCGACCATGGAGACGGCCACGATGGAGGTCACACCGGCGGCGAAGAACCCGATCCCCATCAAGGCGACTAACGATGCGGCGAACGTCTGTTTGTGGAGCAGGTAGAACGCCAGCGGCGCGAACATTGCCATACCCAGTGCCGCGAACACGGCGACCTGGCGGCGGCCGATCTTGTCCACGCACAGCCCGTAGACGGGGGACACGGCGGTGTAGAAAAGCAGTGCGATGGCCAGGGCGCTGAGCGACGCGGTGTAGCTGAGCGCGGCCACCTTCATCATGTAGGCCACCGTGAAGCCGGTGAGCATGTAGAAGGCGACACCGTTGAGCATGTTCCATCCGAAGACGGTGGCCATCGACTTCTTCGCTACACGGATGCCCTCGGCGAGCGGCGCCGACTCGACCTGGCCGGATTCGCGCACCGCCTTGAATTCTGGTGTCTCCTCGATGCGCATCCGCAGGAAGATGGCGATGATGCCCATCGGTCCGGCGAGCAGGAACGGGATCCGCCAGCCCCACGAGGTGAGGTCGGCCCCGGACACCGACGAGGTCACGATGAGGGAGACGACAGCGGCGGTTGCGGTTCCGATGCCGACCGCGGCGGGAGAGAGCGAACCGTATCGCCCGCGCCATCCCCGGGGTGCATGCTCGACCACGTAGATCGTCGCGCCGGCATACTCGCCACCGGCCGACAACCCCTGGAACACCCGCAGGACGACGAGCAGGACGGTGGCCCACACGCCGAGGCCCGCGTGCGTCGGCAGCACGCCGAGCAGGACGGTCGACAGGCTCATGAGGATCACGGCGGTCAGGAGGGCGGCCCGACGACCGATGCGGTCACCGATCCACCCGAACACGAAGGCCCCGAAGGGGCGGACGAAGAATCCCAGCGCGAACACCGCGAAGGTGGACAGGAGCGCGGCGCTCGGGTCGGACGACGGGAAGAACAGCGCCGAGATGGTGACAGCGAAGAAGCCGTAGAGGCCGAAGTCGTACCACTCGATGAAGTTGCCAGTGGCGCCGGCGTAGATGGCGCGGCGGCGCGCCGCGGATTCGGTGACTTGTCTCGGTGGCGAGGACACATGGGCGGAGGGCATGGCAATCCTTCCGGAGGGCCGGGGAGGGGAGAACTTTGTTGGGGGAGAGCGGATTCAGTCGGGATGGTTCAGACGAGGGCGAGGGCGTCGGCGAGGGCGATGACGCCCTCCGCGGTTTTGGCGTGAGCGAGGTCGATGTGCTGGCCCTCGAAGTCGACTGCACCGTGTCCCTGGGCTTCGGCGTCGTGGAAGGCCTGGACCATGCGTCGGTAGAAGTCGACCTTTTCGGGGGAGGGGGTGAAGACCTCGTTGGCGATCTCGACGTGGGACGGGTGGATGAGGGTCATGCCCCGGTACCCGAGGCGGCGGTTGTCCTCACAGAAGGTGCGGAATCCGTCCAGATCTGCGATGTCCTGCCACACGCCGCCGATCGGGTGGTGGAGCCCGTTCGCCCGGGACGCGAGCACGATGCGGCTGCGCAGATACAGGGTTTCGAGGCCCCCCGGGGTAAATTCGAATCCAAGTTCACGTCCGACATCGGCGTTGGGTCCGGTGGCGCCGAGGAGTGCAGCAACCCGCGGAGTGGCCGCGGCCATCGCCTCGCAGTTCGCCATCGACGAGGCGGTTTCGAGGCTCAGAAGGAAACCGATCTTTCCAGCGGGAAGGCCACGGGTTTCTTCGAGATGGGATACGACAGCGTCGATCCGGACGATGTCCTCGGCGTTGAAGGTCTTCGGAAGCAGCAGCCCCGCGACGCCGGGTACGACGACGGCGTCGAGATCGCCGCCCATCAGTCCCGTATCGCGGCTGTTGGGCCGAACCCACACATCCGCGCGGAGTCCCTGGTCGTGGAGACGGCCGATGGTCCCGGCGACGACGTCGCGTGCGGTCAGCTTGTCGGAGGCGGGGACGGAGTCCTCCAGGTCGAGAATGATCGCGTCGGTGCCCGACGCAACGGCCTTGTCGGCCCATGCGCCCTTGTGGCCCGGCACGAAGAGCATGGACCGATACGGTCGAATTGTGGTCATGGAAGACTTCTCCTTCGAGATGATGGTCTTTCGAGTTCGATCGACTTCGACGGACCGGGATCGACGGATCACTGGAATCAGAGTTCACGACAAGGAAATTGGAGCGATATGCAGCTGCCGACGTGGATCGGACCGCCGGTTCAATCGCCGTCCCGGTGCGTGAATCGATCGTAGATTAACGTGATGTGGATGACAATAGCCGGAACCTGAGTCGATCCGTCGGTCGTTGCCCTGGGGCACCGTCACCCAGGACGGATAAGCCCGACGCGCCCCGATTCGCGCAGGTGCGGGGCTCGATCCGCTAGGCGCGGGGCTCGATGAACAGCGGGAACGTCGCCTGCTCGGAGCGGTTCTCCAGTCCGCGGCGAACGATGGTCTGCGCGGTCGCGATGACGATCTCCACCGGGACCCTGTCTTCGCGCCACCATTCCACGGCCCAGTTCAAAGCGCCCATGATCAGCATGCGCGTGAGGTAGGGGTCGGCGTCAGGCCTGATCCGGCCGGCCGTGTGTGCGGCGTTCATCAGGTCACGCCAGACGGTGCCGTATTCCTCCTCGTCGACGCTGATCGCGGCGCGCATGGAGTCGGGAAGTTGGCGGGAGTTACGGACCGCAGCGATGGTGTAGTCCGACATGCCGAGCGTCACGCGCAGATGCGCCTCGACTGCGACCGCGATCTTATCCAGCGGGTCCGTGTCCGGCGGCAATTCGGCGAGAGCGTGACGAACATGGGTGTTGACCTGCGTAGTTCCTTCCCGGATGACCGCTTCGATGAGCTCTTCCAGGGAGGCGAAATGGTAGTAGATCGCCGCCGTTTGAAGACCCGCCTCCGATGCGACGTGGAAGAGTCGGGTGCCGGCGTAGCCGCGTTCTCCGACCACCCGAGCGGTCGCATCCATGATGCGCTGCCGGGTTCGCGCGGCTTTGGTTCCGGCGGGCGAGTTCGACTCGGTTCCGCGTCTCGTGTCTGTCATCGATTGAAAATTAGCACAGAAGGCGCTGTTGACTCGTACGTTAATCGACAGTAGATTAACTCTCGGATGGGGCGCACGCCTCATGTCACTCGACTCCGATCCCGCTCATTGCGCGGACGTGAGGTCACTTCCTATTCCTGGCGGAACTGCCAGACGTTCGTCACGCGAAACAAAGTGAAAGGCAGGGCGCCGATATGCCCGGTTTGTATTTCGAGGAGTTCGAATCCGGTCTCGTGATCGACCACCCGACGAGGCGGACGGTCTCCGAGTACGACAACGTACTGTTCAGCTCGCTGACGCTGAACCTCGCGCCCCTGCACTTGGATGCGGAGTACAGCAAGACCACCGAATTCGGCCAGCGACTGGTCAACAGCCTCTACATCCTCGGGCTGGTCTGTGGTGTCCCCGTGCCCGAGACCACCCTCGGCACGACGGTCGCGAATCTCGGGTTCGAGGAGATCACGTTCCCCAAGCCTGTGTTCCACGGCGACACGATCCACGTCCGCACCGAGATCATCGGCAAGCGAGAGTCCAAGAGCCGCAACGACGCCGGAATCGTCTTCTTCCGTCACCTCGGACTCAACCAACGTGACGAGATCGTGTGCAACGCCCGCCGCAACGGGCTCATGCTCAAGCGCCCCGCCTGATCCCCATCCGATCACACAAGAAGGACGTGCACATGAAGGGGCAATGCGTCTTCGGAACCTCCTCCTCACCCGCCTGGATCCCAACCGAGGAGATCATCTCCCGGAACCGGCTGCTCGCAGCGATGAAGCGGTGGGGATACGAGTCGGTGGAGGAACTACATACCGCATCGATCGACGATCCCGAGTGGTTCTGGCGGGCGGTTATCGACGACCTCGACATCGAGTTCGGCCGCCCGTTCACCTCGGTGCTCGACGACTCCGGCGGCAAACCGCTTCCGAAGTGGTTCGTCGGAGGCGGGATCAATCTGGCGCACCTGTGTTCACACCGCCACGCGGCGGGCGACCTCGCCGACCGTGACGCCATCGTCTACGAGGCCGACAACGGCACTCGACGGGCGCTCACCTTCGCCGAACTCGACCGTGAGGTGCGCCGGTTCGCGGCGAACCTGCGCGACCTCGGCGTCGGCAAGGGCGACCGGATCGTGCTGTTCACCCCGGTGGCCACCGAGACCGCGGTGGCCTTCCTCGCTGCCGCCATGATCGGCGCGGTCGTGGTCCCGGCGTTCTCCGGCTACGGCGCCGAGGCCGTAGCCTCACGCATCCGCAGCTCCGAGGCGGTCGTGCTCGTGACGGCGGACGCGACGACCCGCCGCGGCAAGCGGATACCCCTCAAGGAGACCGCGGACGAGGCCCTCGCGGAGACGACGTCGATCCGCACGGTCATCGTCGTTCGCAATCTCGGCGACGGGGCTCCGATGACTGCCGGCCGCGACCTCTACTGGGACGAACTCCCGGCCGACCCCGCGCCGACCCCGACCGTGGACACCGACCCCAACGACCCGGTCGTCATCGCCTACACCTCCGGTACCACCGGCGCACCGAAGGGCATCGTCCACTCACACGGCGGATTGGCCGCCAAGTGCGGTGTCGACGCGGCCTACGGATTCGACGTCCACCGGGGCGATGTCGTCGCCTGGATCGCCGACATCGGCTGGATGCTGTACGGCGTACTCCTCATCGGAGTTCTCCAGCACGGCGCCACCCTGGTTCTGACCGAAGGCGTCCCGACGTACCCGAGCCGGGACCGGCTGTGGGAAATCGTCGAACGCAACGGTGTCACCCTGCAGGGCATCGCTCCGACCGCGGCACGGGCGATCATGGCGGCCACACAGAACGAGGAAATCGGGCAGGACCTGTCGACCCTCGTTTCCTTCGCCTCCACCGGTGAGGCCTGGGACGAGCCCACCTGGCGGTGGTTGTTCGACCACGTCGGCAAGGGCACCCGCCCCGTCATCAACTACAGCGGCGGAACCGAGGTCCCCGGCGGAATCATCGTCTGCTACCCGTTCCTCGCCGCGGACGAGGCGTCGTTCAACGGCCCCATGCTGGGTATGGACGCCGTCGTCCTCGACGCGGCCGGTGCGCCGGTCTTCGACGAAATCGGGGAACTGGCCGTGATGAACACCTGGCCCGGAATGACCCACTCGTTCTGGAGGGATACCGACCGCTATCTGAAGACCTATTGGGACACCTGGCCCGACGTCTGGGTTCACGGTGACCTGGCAAGCGTGTCGCCGTCCGGGAGCTGGAAGATCCACGGCCGTTCGGACGACACGATGAAGGTGTCCGGCCGGCGAATCGGGCCCGCGGAGCTCGAGGCCGCCCTGCTCAAGGATCCTCGCATCGTCGAGGTCGCCGTGATCGGGGTACCCGACGAACACCGCGGCCAGAAGGTCGTTGCCTTTGTCGTCGTGCGGGACGCCGGGACCGACGAGGACGACCTCGTCGCCACGGCGGTCCACAACGTCGGGCGGTCATTCGCCCCCGACGTCCACCTTGTGTCGGCTCTGCCGAAGACCAAGAACGGCAAGATCATGCGCCGCGTCATCCGCGCACAGCATCTCGGAGAACCGACGGGCGATCTCGCCGCACTCGACTCCGTGGACAGTCTCGCCGCCATTCCCTCTTTGCAGAATTAGGAGAAACACCATGACCATCGTCACCGAGGAAACCACCGTCGACGTCGTCAGAAAGGCGACACGCGATCTGGCCCGCAGCTTCGATCTCGAATACTGGCGGCAGAAGGACAAGAAGGCCGAATACCCTCGCGAGTTCGTCAAGGCGTTCGCCGACGGTGGCTGGCTGGGCCTGATCATCCCCGAGGAATACGGCGGACTCGGGCTCGGGATGACCGAGGCGGCCGTGATGCTCTACGAGATCTCCGCCTCCGGTGCCGCGAACAGTGGTGCGTCGGCGATCCACTTCTCGATCTTCCCCCCGGCGCCGATCATCAACTTCGGCTCCGAGGAAATGAAGAAGCAGTGGCTACCGAAGATCGCCAGCGGCGAAATCCTCATGTGCTTCGGCGTCACCGAACCCACCGCCGGCGTCGACACCTCCCGCATCCGCACCATGGCCAAGAAGGTCGACGGGGGCTGGGTCGTCAACGGTCAGAAGGTCTGGATCAGCAACGCGCAGAACGCGGACAAGATCCTGCTGCTCGCCCGCACCTCACCGCGCGATGACGCCAACCCGCTCGACGGCATGACGATCTTCTTCACCGATCTCAACCGGGACCACGTCACCATCCGGGAGATCGAGAAGTGCGGCCGTTCGGCGCTGGACTCGAACGAGCTGTTCATCGACGACCTGCCGGTCCGGGACGACGAGGTCGTCGGCGAAGTCGGCAAGGGATTCCAGTACCTCATCGACGGACTCAACCCCGAGCGAATCGTTGTCGCCATGGAACAAATCGGAATCGGTCGTGCCGCAATGGATATCGCGGTTCAGTACGCCAAGGACCGAGTCGTGTTCGATCGCCCCATCGGCAAGAACCAGGCGGTAGCGCATCCACTGGCGGACTCGTGGATCCGCCTCGAGGCAGCTGAGCGGATGGCCATGCATGCGGCGACCCTGTTCGACACGCAACAGCGATGCGGCAAGGAAGCCGCCGCAGCGAAATTCCTCGGTGCCGAAGCGGGGTTCGAAGCCTGCAATCGCGCGATGTCGACCCTGGGCGGCTACGCGTACTCGAAGGAATACCACGTCGAGCGGCTGTGGCGGGAATGCCGCCTTCAGTTGAACGCGCCGTTCTCACAGGAGATGGTGCTCAACTTCGTCTCGCACAACGTTCTGAAGATGCCGAGGTCGTACTGATGTCCGCGCGGCGCGGTGCCCTCTCCGGAACACGAGTTGTCGTTCTGGAGGGACTCGGGCCCACCCCGTTCATCTCGATGCTGCTCTCCGACATGGGCGCCGACGTCGTCCGCGTCGCGCGCCCACGGCACCGCTCCGCGCGCGAGATCGGACAGACCAAGGGACTGTCCCCGGACCGGGACGTGGTCAACCGGGGGACCACCTCCGTCGAAGCCGATCTCAAGAGTCCCGCCGGGATCGAATCCGTGCTCCGCCTCGTCGACTCGGCGGACATCTTCATGGAGGGCTACCGTCCCGGCGTCGCCGAGCGGCTCGGTCTCGGCCCGGACGTCGTCCTCGACCGCAATCCGGCGATTGTGTTCGCACGGATCACCGGCTACGGCCAGACGGGCCGCCTGGCGAAGGCTGTCGGACACGACATCAACTACATCGCCCAGTCCGGTGTCCTGCACACCCTCGGGCATCCCGGTGAACGCCCGCGTCCGGCGGTGAACTACCTCGGCGACTACGCAGGCGGCGGCGCACTCGGCGCCTACGGAATCGTCTGCGCCCTGTTCGAGTCCGCTCGGTCGGGCGAGGGTCAAGTCGTCGACGTCTCGATGGTGGACGGAGCGGCACTGCTCACCGCACGTATGCAGGGCCTGCGTGCGGCAGGCCTGTTCTCCGACGAGCCCGGAACCAATCACATCGACAACGGGGCACCGTTCTACGACACCTACCGCTGCGCCGACGGGCGGTACGTCGCGGTCGGCGCCCTCGAAGCGGATTTCTACCTCTCGTTCCTCTCCGGGCTCGGAGAGGACACCACGGCGTGGCCCGACCGGGACGACGAGGCGAACTGGCCGACGCTGCGGGCATTGATCGAGGAACGGGTCGCGTCCCGCTCGATGGCCGAGTGGACCGAGATTTTCGACGGCACCGATGCCTGTGTGACGGCGGTGCTGAACTTCCCCGAGGCGGCCGGCGACGCACACAACGCCGAACGCGGGGTGTACGTCGATGTCCACGGGATCTGCCATCCCGCGCCCTCACCGCGTCTGCACCGAACACCGGCCCGCCGGCCGGGACTGTCTGCCCGTGAGGGAGCAACCGTCGACGACGTCCTCGCAACCTGGTCCGCTCCGGCGGGCCTGCCCTCCTGACCCACCGCCACGAAGGAACGCCCCATGTTGTCCACTTATGAGCAGTTCTCCAGCCTGAAGTTCGAGAACAACCACCCCGGCGTGCTCGAGCTCGTCTTCGACGGGCCCAACCTCAACGCCGTGACCGAAGACCAGCACCGCGAACTCGCCCTCATCTGGCAGGTCATCGACCGCGACCCGCAGGTCCGGGTGGTCCTCGTGCACGGTGTGGGCAAGGCGTTCTCCGCAGGCGGCAGCTTCGACATGGTCGAGGCGCAGATCGCCGACCACAGGATCAACATGCGCGTCATGCAGGAGGCCCGAGACCTGTACTACAACATCATCGGTTGCTCGAAGCCCATCGTCTCGGCCATCCACGGACCCGCCGTCGGGGCCGGGCTCGTCATCGCACTGATGGCCGACATCTCGGTCGCCGCGACAGACGCACGCATCATCGACGGCCACACCCGACTCGGTGTCGCCGCCGGAGACCATGCCGCCGCCGTCTGGCCGCTCCTGTGCGGCATCGCGAAATCGAAATACCTCCTGATGACCTGCCGCGAGGTTTCCGGGCAGGACGCCGAGCGGGCGGGACTGGTCTCCCTCACCGTCGACAAGGAGCGGCTGCTCGACACCGCCACGACCATCGCCAAAGACCTCGCGGACGGCGCACAGGATGCCATCCGATGGACCAAACAGGCGATCAACGGCTGGTACCGCCAGGCCGGGCCGATCTTCGACGCATCCCTCGGCCTCGAGTTCCTCGCCTTCAACGGCCCCGACGTCGCCGAAGGCGTTGCCTCCCATCGCGAGCACCGCGCCCCGAACTTCACCCCGAATGCATCCCATGAGCTCGCCTGAGGCCACGGTTCTGCCCGACGTCCTGACCGCCGTCATCGGCGGGAAGTGGACGGCGGCAGCAACCGACGCGACAATCCACGACGTACACGACCCGGCCACCGAACAGGTCATCGCACGGTTCGCGCAGACCACGGCGCAGCAGGTCGACGAGGCCGTCCGCAACGCCCACGACGCGTGGCGAGGCTGGGCCGCGACCGCACCGGTCGAACGCGGACGCGTGCTCGCTCGGCTCGCCGACACCGTCCGCGCTCACGCGGAATCCCTCGCCTCGCTCGAGTCCGCCGACACCGGGAAGCCCATCTCCCAGGCACGCGGCGACGTCGCCGTCACCGCGCGCTATCTCGAGTACTACGCCGGTGCGTGTGACAAATTCGGCGGCGAGACCATCCCGCAGGCGGCAGACACCTTCGCCTACACCGTCCGCGAGTCATACGGCGTCGTCGCGCATATCACCCCCTGGAATGCCCCGCTCAGCCAGATGATGCGCGGCGTCGCACCGTGTCTCGCCGCCGGGAACACGGTGGTCGTCAAGCCGTCCGAGCTGACACCACTCACGACCAGTCTCGTCGCGATCCTCATGGTCGAGGCCGGTCTTCCGGCCGGGGTGTGCAACATCGTCCTCGGCGACGGACCTGCTGTCGGTAGCCCCCTGGTCGGGCACGAACTGGTCCGGCACATCGCGTTCACCGGATCGGTGGCATCGGGGCAGAGCGTGGGAGGTGTGGCTGCGGAGCGAATCGTCGGCGCCCATCTTGAGCTCGGTGGAAAATCGCCCACGATCGTCTGTGCCGACGCCGACCTCGGGCGTGCTGCGAAGGCCGGAGCCCTTGCCGTGATTCGGAACTCGGGCCAATCTTGTTTCGCCACCACGCGGTTGTTCGTCCATCGCGGGGTCCACGACGAATTCGTCGAACGGGTCGCCGCCGAGATGCAAGGGCTGTCCGTCGGCCCCGGTGCCGACGATCCCGATCTCGGACCGCTCGTGTCGGCTGCTCAACGCGACCGGGTCCTCGGGATCGTGGAACAGGCCCGAGCGAACGGTGCGGAGATCATCGTCGGCGGCCACCGTCCCACCGGCCGGGACACGGGATTCTTCGTGATGCCGACCCTCGTCGCGTCCGTGACGAACGACATGGCGATCGCCCAGCAGGAAGTGTTCGGCCCGGTGCAGTCCGTCATCGCATTCGACGATCTCGGCGAGGCGATCGCGCAGGCGAACGACACACCGTACGGCCTGTCGGCGGGTGTCTTCACTTCCGACATCGGCCGGGCACATCGAGTGGCCCGGGAACTGCAGGCCGGCCAGGTGCAGATCAACCGCTATGCCGGGGCGGGCGTCGAGATCCCGTTCGGCGGATACAAGGCCAGCGGCATCGGCCGGGAAAAGGGCACCGAGGCACTGCTCGGCTACACGCAGGTCAAGAGCGTGATCGTCGCGCTCGACTGAGCGGCGAGACGCGACGAAAAGATCGTAGGGAAGGAAACCAACATGAGCAGCAAGCGCACTCTCGGATTCGTCGGACTCGGCGTCATGGGAGGCCCGATGAGTATCAACTTGGTGACCCGATCGGGCCACGAGATGATCGCCTTCGATCTGAGCACCGAGTCGCTGGACCGAGTGGTCGACGCCGGCGCGAAGCGGGGCGCGAGCGTGGTCGACGTCGCCGAGCAGGCCGACATCGTCTTCCTCTCGCTCCCCAGCATCGTCCAGGTGGAAGCCGTCGCAGCGGAACTCCTGTCCGCAACCAACCCACCGAAGATCATCGTCGACATGAGCACGAGCGATGTGACCCGGACGCGTGCGCTCGGGGCGCTCGTGGACAAGGACGGCGTCGAATTGGTCGACGCGCCGGTGGCCCGGTTGCGGCAGGCCGCCAAGGACGGCACCCTGCTGATCACCGTCGGCGCCACGCCGGAACGGTTCACCGACCTGCAACAGCTGTTGTCCTGCATGGGATCCGACATCGTCCATGCCGGCGCACTCGGCAGCGGGCAGGTCATCAAGATCCTCAACAACATGGTGGTCTTCCAGACCGTCAACGCGCTCGCGGAGGCCCGTGCCATCGGTACCGCGGCAGGGGTGGACCCGAAGTTGCTGTTCGAGACGCTCACCCTCGGATCTGCGGACAGCTTCGTCCTGCGCAAGTCGGCGCTGAGTACCCTCGCCGTCGACAGCTTCCCGGTCAAGACGTTCCCGACCGTGTACGCCATCAAGGATCTGAACCTGGCGCTCCAGCTCGCCCGCGACGAGGGCGTCCCCACCGCCTCTGCGGATCAGACCATGAAACTGTTGGAGGCCACCCGCGACGCCGGCTACCGCGACGAGTACTACCCCGTAATGGTCAAGCTCATCGAAGGGGGCACGCGGAAATGAGCGCGACCTTCGACGTCGTCGCGATCCGGCTCGGGCATGTCGACCGGGTCGCCCGGGACAACTTCCTCGGCGACCCGCACCTCGCGGGCGCGATGCGGCTCGACTTCGACATCTGGGTCGTCCGCAACGAGGATCGGATCATCCTGGTGGACACCGGCTTCAGCCCTGAAGCCGGAGAGCGTCGCGGTCGAGTGCTGGAGCGTCGCCCGGCGGACGCTCTGCGCGAGTTGGGAATCGCGCCCGACGAGGTCACCGACATCGTCGTCACGCACCTGCACTACGACCATGCCGGCAATCTCGGAGACTTCCCCGGCGCTGACATCTGGATCCAGGGTGCCGAGGTCGCGTACGCGACCGGCAACAGCATGCGGCACCGGCAATTATCTCACTTCTTCGACGTGGACGACGTATGCGACATCGTGCGCCGAACCTTCGACGGCCGAGTCCGCCAGATCGACGGTCGCCACGTAGTGACCGACGGAGTCGAACTGCACCCGGTCGGCGGACACACCCCCGGCCTGCAGGTGGTTCGGGTGCGCACCGAACGCGGGTGGGTCGTGCTCGCCTCCGACGCGCTCCACTACTACGCAAACCTCGAACTACGGAACCCGTTCCCGGCGATCGTCGACGTACCCGCGATGCTCGACGCCTTCGACACCGTCCTGCAACTCGCCGACGGACCCGATCATGTGGTGCCGGGCCACGACCCCGCCGTCATGGAACGGTTCGGCACGGTCTCCGGCGATCTTCCCGACGGGATGGTCGCGCTGCACCGACAGCCCACGCCCCACCCCGCACCCGCACAGCACTGACTCACCGCACAACACAGGAGATTTCGCCGTGGACTTCCGCCTTCCCGATGACATCGAGGACTTCCGCGCCTCCGTCTCGGCGTTCGCAGCCAAGACGCTCGCGCCGGGTGCCCTCGCCAGGGCGCACGCTCCCGAATTTCCCTGGGACGTCGCCGCGCAGATGGGGCAGCAAGGGCTGCTCGGACTGACCATCCCCGAGGACAAGGGCGGACAAGGCGCCTCGCTGCTCGCCGCTGTCGTCGCCATCCAAGCTGTCGCAGCGCACTGCCCGCGATCGGCGGACGTCATCCAGGCCGGCAACTTCGGCGCGATCCGGACCTTCGCCGAGTACGCGGCGCCCGAGCAGCGCGAGAAGTACCTGCCGAATCTGCTGGCCGGGAAGTCGGTCATCGGACTGAGCATGACCGAGCCCGAGGCAGGGTCGGCGGTGACGGACCTGCAGACAACCGCAGTCCGTAAGGACGACGGGTTCGTCATCAACGGCACCAAGGTGTTCGGGACCCACAGTGCGGATGCCTCGGTGTACCTGGTGTACGTGCGATTCGGCCCGGGGGTGGGGGGCATCGGCTCGGTGCTCATCGACGCAGGCACTCCCGGTCTGACCGTCGGGGAACCGTCGATGTTCATGAACGGTGAGCATTGGTGCCAGCTGTACTTCGAGGACTGCTTCGTTCCGGACTCTCAGGTCCTTCTCGGCGAGGGCGGCTTCAAACGGCAGATCACAGGATTCAACGTCGAGCGGCTCGGGAACGCCTCCCGATCGCTGGCTGTCGGACGCTATGCCTTCGATACCGCCGTGCGGCATGTCACCGAGCGCGAACAGTTCGGCCGTCCCCTCGCCGAATTTCAAGGGCTGCAGTGGATGTTCGCAGAGCGCGCGGTCGCCCTGGAGTCCGCTCAACTGCTCCTGCACCGTGCTGCCGCCGTCGGCGACGGTGACCTTCCGACCGCCTACGACACCGCTGTCGCGAAGTACGCGGCCAACGAAGCCGGATTCGGTGCCGCAGACCTCGCCGTTCAGGCGATGGGTGGTATCGGGTTCAGCGAAGAATCACTGGTCGAATACTGCTTCCGGCGTACCCGTGGCTGGAAGATCGCCGGTGGTTCCACCGAGATCCTGAAGAACCGGATCGCGGAGACCGTCTTCGATCGCCGGTTCAGCCAGAGGGCGGGCACGCGATGAGTCCCGATGCCGGCGAACGCCTCTACCACGCACTCATGCAGCCGCAGACCGTCGCGATCGTGGGAGCCTCCGACGATCCGGCCAAGACCACCTCGCGCCCTCTCCGCAATCTTGCCGACAGCGACTGGCCAGGCACCGTCTACGTCGTCAACCCGAACCGCGATACCGTCGCGGGTCGCAGGGCGTATGACAGCCTGACCGATCTGCCCGCCGTCCCGGACCACGTCTTCGTGCTCACCGGCGCGGATCCGGCGATCGAGGCCGCGCGTGAGTGCTCCCGGATCGGCGTTCCGGTGGTGACGATCATGGCCGACGGTTTCGTGGGTGGTTCGGCGGATGCCCGCCGGCGGATGACGTCGCTCGAGGAGGTTGCCGCCGCCGGGCGGACCCGTGTCCTGGGCCCCAGCAGTCTCGGAGTGGTCAGCACTTCCCAGCGACTCGTCCTGACCGCGAATGCCGCGTTTTCCGAGCCGTTGCCGATGGGTGGGGGGATCTTCGTCGCATCCCAGTCGGGTAGTGCCATAGGTGCGTTGGCCTCACGCGGCAAGGACGCGGGGATAGCCTTCCACTCCATGGTCTCCACCGGCTCCGAAATCGACCTGTCGTTGGGCGAAGTGTGCCTCGCTTCGGTCGACGACCCCGAGGTGACGAGCTACATCCTCTTCCTCGAGAACCTCAGCCACGCGGGCGATCTCGCAGCCTTCGCGCGGGCGGCCGCCGACCGCGGGAAGCCGGTGCTGGCATACAAGCTCGGGCGCTCGGATGCGGCCGCCGAACTGGCTGTCTCCCACACCGGCGCCCTCGCGGGAGATGATGCGGTAGCCGATGCGGCGCTCCGCGACCTCGGCATCACCCGCGTGCGCACCTTCGACGCGCTCCTCGAGGCGCACCCCCTGGCCCGCCGCGCCCGGACCCTCGCAGCGGCGCGCTCGGCTCCGCGGGTGGCCGTCGTGTCCACCACCGGCGGCGGCGGGGCGATGATGGTGGACTGCCTGGCGATGGCCGGCGCCGAACCGGCCCGGCCGAGCGAACAGACCCGAGCCCGGCTCGCCGATGCCGGAATCGATGCAGGTGGTGGCACCCTCGTCGACCTCACCCTGGCGGGAACTCGGTACGAGGTGATGAAGTCCGCACTCGACATCCTGCTCGCAGCCCCCGAGTTCGATGCCGTCGTGGCGGTCCCGGGTTCGTCTGCCCGCTTCCATCCGGAGCACGCCGTCAAGCCGATCGTCGACGCTGCAGGAGGCGACAAGGCCCTCGTTGCGTTCGTCGTACCCTCCGCGCCGGATGCGCTACGCATGCTTCGTGACTGCAGGATCAGCGCCTTCCGGTCCCCGGAGTCCTGTGCCGACGCGATCGTCTCGGTATTCGCTTCCAGGGCACCCCGGCTGGCGGCACTCTCTCCCCTTCCGGCACCGACGACGACGAACGTCCTCGACGAGCAATCCTCGTACGGGGTGTTCACCGACTTGGGTATCCCACACGCCCCGTTCGCGGTTCTCGACACGGCAGGACCCTTCGACGAGATCCCGGTGGCCACACCCGCCGCGGTGAAGATTCATGCGGCCGGACTGGCTCACAAATCGGACCTGGGTGGTGTCGTTCTCGGAGTCGAGGACACCGCCGGGTTGACGTCCGCCGTCGACACCATCGTCTCGTCGGTGCGGCGAACCGACCCCACCGTGCCGACCGACCAGATTCTCGTGCAGCAGATGATCCGAGGACTCGGCGAGGCCCTCATCGGATTCCGGGTCGACCCGGATGTCGGCCCGATCGTGCTTCTCGCCGCGGGCGGAGTGCTGGCCGAACTCCACCAGGACCGCAGCGTCCGTCTCGCACCCGTCGATCCGGCCACGGCCCAGGAGATGATCGACGAGGTGACCGCGTTCCGTGCCCTTACCGGATTCCGTGGCCTCCCCAAGGGGGACCTCACGGCGTTGCGTGACGCCGTGGTCGCAGTGTCGCGCGCCGCCGATCTGGTCGACTCCGGTGTGGTCGAACTCGAAGCGAACCCGGTGATGGTGTGTGCCGAAGGGCAGGGTGTGTTCGCGGTCGACGCTGTTGTCCGGATCGCGCAACCTGATCGTTCCCAGTCCACTCGGTCGACCCCCGCCGTTATTGTGACCGCCGGTAACGTAGGACCGTAGGAGTTCCCATGGACATCAACCACATCGTGGATTCACCTTTCCGGGCGCTGCCGCGGGGCGACAGGAGCGCCCCCGCGGTGTCGATCGACGGAACAACATGGTGGACCTACGCCGATCTCCGCGCCCGCCGCGATTGCTACGTGACAGCGCTCAGGGACGCCGGGGTCGTCAAGGGCGACCGGGTCGGAATCATCCTGCTGAACTCCCTCGATTACGTCGCCCTGTACTTCGCGATCGCCCGCATCGGCGCGATCGCGGTCCGCCTGAACTTCCGGCTCGCTCCCGCGGAACTGTCCTTCCTCATCGAGGACTCGGGGAGCGAGGTGGTCTTCTTTCACTCCAGCCGCAGTGACCAGCTGGAGCCGGTTCGCGGTGATCTCTCGGTCCGGACCTGGTTCTGCCTCGAGGACGACGAAACTCCGGTACCCGAATGGGCCATGGAACCCGACCTCACCTGCCCCGATCACGGTGTCGACGATCTTCCGCGACCGGCCGGAAATGATCCGGTCATGATCATGTACACCTCCGGAACGACCGGCCGACCGAAGGGTTCGGTGTGGACCCATGACAATGTCATGTGGTTCGCCACCATCCAGGCCATGCAGTGGGGCTTCACCTCTGAGACCGTGACATTGACGACCGGTCCGCTCTACCACGCCGGCGCCTTCGAGTGCTTCACCCTGCCGGCGCTCATGGTCTACGGGAAGGCCGTGATCATGTCCAGCGGCGGGATGTCCGCTGAGCGCATCGCGGGCACCATCGAGGGCGCGCAGGTCACCCACGCGCTACTCTACCCGTTCCTCATCTACGACCTGATCGCGCTGGGAGCCGGCGACCTCCGTAAACTCGACACCCTCGAGCTCATCATGTCCGGCGGTGATCCGTTGCAAGCGTGGGCGATCGACGCGTTGAGCGAACACCTGCCACACGTGGTTCTCAACAAGGGATTCGGCCTCACCGAGGGCGGCGGACAGTCCGCAGTCCTCGTGCAGGAGTTCAGCCGGAGCCACGCCCACACCGCCGGCCGTCCGCTGCCCCTCACCGAGATTCGCGTGGTGGCATCCGACGACATCGACGCCGCAGCCGGTGAAGTGGGGGAGATCTGGGTCAGGTCGCCCGCCATTTCCGGGCTGTACTGGAATCGACCGGAAGCCACGAAGGCGACGTTCGTCGACGGCTGGTGTCGGACCGGTGACCTCGGGCAGATCAGTGAGGACGGCTTCCTGCTGGTCAGCGGTCGCAGCAAGGACATGATCCGCAGCGGCGGCGAGAACATCTATCCCGCGGAGATCGAGGCGGCGCTCGCCCATCATCCGGGTGTCGCTGCCGTCGCCGTAGTGGGTGTCCCCGACAGCAAGTACCTGGAGGTGGGCTGCGCGGTCATCGTCCCCGCCGCGGACTCCGGCCCGGTGGACGAACTCGAGTCCTCCGTCCGGGACATGGTCGCCGCGCGGCTGGCCAAGTACAAGTGCCCCCGCCACTACGCGTTCGTCGACGCACTGCCTGTGAGCCCCGCCGGAAAGATCCTCAAGCGCGAACTGCGCGACACCTACGCATCCATCGCGGGCTCGGCTTCCTGACATCGGTCCGGCCCGTTCCACTGAACGCTGCCGGAATTACTGTGCAAGAAAGGTATTGGAAAATGCACTTCGGAGACATTGAAGTCCTGCCCGTTCTCGACGGGATCGGCCGCGAGGACCCGAACCACATCCTCACCCGGCCGGGCGTCGACGACCCCTGGTCGAGTAAGGCAGAAGCCCTCGACGAGCAGGGTGTTCTCGACTTCGACATCGGCGGCTTCCTCATCCGGACCGGTGAGCGCGTCGTTGTCGTCGACACCGGAGTGGGCACCATCGATGACAAGTTGCTCGGACACGGGGGCCGGTACACCGGCGGCAAGTTCCTCGACTCCCTGCGCGCCCACGGGGTGGCGCCCGAAGAGGTGACGGACGTCCTGCTCACCCACCTGCACTTCGATCACGTGGGTTGGACGACCCAGAAGGGGCAGGTCGTCTTTCCGGGTGCCACCTATCGTGCGCATCGCCTCGACTGGGAACACTTCGTCGACGCTCCGGACGCCAGCCCCGGTGCCGTGCGCAAGCTCTCGCCCATCGCCGACCAGCTCGAGCTGTTCGACCAGGACATCACCCTGGCCCCGGGCGTGGACGCTCTGCACAGCCCCGGACACACACCCGGTTCGACCGTGTTCGTCGTCTCGGGTGAGAGCCGGCGGGGGTATCTCCTGGGTGACGTCGTGCATTCGACCGTCGAGCTCGAGGAACCGGACTGGCGGGCCATCTTCGACGAGGATCCCGAGCTCGCCTCCCAGACCCGCAACCGGCTCGCCGACGAGCTCGCCGCCAGTGGGGATCTGGTCGCCGGGGCGCACTTTCCCGGCCTCAATTTCGGGCGGATGGTGCTGACCGACGGGCAGCGCCGATTCTCCGCCCTCTGAGGGGCTCGGTGTCATGATCTTCAGGAAGCATTGAAAGGACGACGATGGTCACCTACGGGGAGCAACTCACCATCGGGCAGATTCCGCACCTGCACGCCCAGTCGCACCTGCTCCGCCACAAGACTGCGATCGTCGAAGGCGAAACCCGCCTCACCTGGTCGGACGTGAGCGAGCGTACGGCGAGACTGGCCAACGGGCTGGCGAGACTGGGCGTACACAAGGGCACGAAGGTGGCGGTGATTCTCACCAATCGTGCGCAGTACGTCGAGATCGTCTATGCGGTTGCCGGGCTGGGTGCGGCCGTCGTACCGATCAGCTATCGGTTCACGCCGGGGGAGATCGAGTACGCGGTCCGTCACAGCGATGCCGAGGTGGTCATCGTGGACGGATATCTCACCGGCACGTTCGCCGCCGCCCACGAGACTCTGCCGCACATTCCCGCCGACCACGTCCTCCTCGTCGCGGGGAAGGACGAGTCATCCGGCTATATCGACTACGAGACAGTGCTCGCCGGATCGTCGACGGACGTCGAGTATCTGGACATGGATGAATGGGACGTCTATCACCTGGCATTCACCGGAGGTACCAGCGGCCCTCCCAAGGTCTGTGAGATCCCGCAGCGGATCGCCCGGCAGGGGTGGTACGACATCACCGTCGAGGTAGGCAACCGCGCACACGACGTCACCGTCCTCGCCGGGCCCTTCTACCACGGCCTCGGGTTCACCTGGGGGCTCCAGCAGCTCATGGTCGGCGGAACGATCGTCATGCTCCGGGAATTCAACGCACGCGAACTCCTGCAGACCATCGAACGTGAACAGGTGTCGTTCATCCCCATGGTCCCGACGATGTTCGAGATGCTCCTCGAGGTGCCCGACCGGGCGTCGTTCGACATCGGGTCGGTACGCCGGCTGATGTCGGCCGGATCGCCCCTGCTCACCGCGACCAAGGAGCGTCTGCTCGAGTACTTCCCCGCTGCGGGACTCTACGAGCTCTACGGCTCGACGGAGGCGGGCTTCTTCAGCATCCTCAAGCCGGAGGACCAGCTCCGCAAGGAGCGCTCGGCGGGCCTGCCGTATTTCGGATGCGAATTGCGGATCCTCGATCCCAGCGGTGAGGACGTCCCCGTGGGAACGGTGGGGCAGATCTACAAGCGGGGACCGGGGCTGGGAGTGCGGTACTACAAGAACCCGGGGGCCACCGAGGACCAGTTCCTCGGGGATTGGATCTCGAGCGGGGACCTCGGCCGGTTCGACGAAGAGGGTTACCTCTATGTGGTCGACCGGGCCAAGGACATGATCATCTCGGGCGGAGTGAACATCTTTCCCACCGAGATCGAGGATGTACTCGTCAAGCATCCGGACGTCGTCGAAGCCGCCGTCATCGGTCGTCCCGACCCCAAGTGGGGCGAGATCGTCACCGCGTATGTCGTGACCAGGGACAAGATTCCGATCCCGACAGACGAACTCGATGCCCTGTGCCGGGAGAAGCTCGCCGGCTACAAGAAGCCGCGCTTGTATATCGCACTCGACGCACTACCGAAGAACGCTTCCGGCAAGCTCCTCAAGCGTGTGCTCAAATCGGAGGGGGGACACGAGTGAGATGTGATGACGTGACGACGAACGTGGGCGTGTCGGGATACTTCCGTCGTTGCCCCGGTGCGGAATTCGAGAAGCTGACGCCCTTGCCGGTGGCACTGAGCGGGTGGGGCAGCGAACACATGCGGGGCAGTGCCGTCACCGGCGCCCTGGCGCGATCGGCGGAGAATGAGGGCCGAGCGCGCCGGGACCTCCGACCGGTCAGGTTTACTGCTGATCTTCAGAGGGCGGCGACGATGGCGCCGGTGTCGACCAGGTCGACCGTCGTCCGCGAGGGCGGTCGGTTGCTGCTCGTGGACAGTGAATTCCTTCAGAACGGTCACGTCATGGCGCGCGCTCGCACGCTGTTTCTGCCGACGACCCAGCGGGTGGTCGCCGATCCACCCTGGTCGCCCGATCGGTCCCCGAGCATGCCACCCGCCGGCCTGCGGCCGGCCACCGACGAGGGACGCCTGTTCTTCAGCGAGGAGCATGGATGGAGCGCCGACGCGGCCGCTCACCAAGACTCGGAGCGAAAACAACTCTGGTGCAGGAGCATCCCGGTCGTGGAGCGCGAGAGCGTATCGCCGTTCCAAGCTTCCGCCACCGCCGCGGACCTGACCAATCTCGTCACCCACTGGGGTGCCGGCGGCGTCCGCCACATCAACGCCGACGTCACGCTCACCCTGGCCAGATTCCCCGATGGGCAGTCCCTGGGCCTGTCTGCGACGGGTCGAGTCGGAGGGGGTGCCATTTCGGTAGGTACGGCCGAAATATACGACCATCGAGGGGTATTCGGACACACCGCAGTGTCCACGGTCCTGCAATCCGGTCGTCCGGTGGACACCATCACCCAGCTCATGCGGGGTAGCCGGATTGAATTGTCCTCGGGTCGTCACGGAAGGACGGAGTACGCATGACCGCGTCGAGTCGATCAGGTGTCACGGCCCTTCGAGTCCACCGCTATCAGGAAACCCCGATCGTCGCAGTGGACGAGGTCCCTTCTCCAACATGGGGACCCCACGATGTGGTGGTGGCACCCCGAGCAGCGGCTCTCCACGTTGCTGACCTGCTGATGATGAAGGGTGAGTACCAGGTTCGGCCTGAGCTTCCCTTCGTCCCGGGAATGGAGGCGGCAGGACTGGTGATCGAGGTGGGCGACGCGGTCAGCCACGTCGCCCCCGGGGACAGGGTTCTCGCCGTGATGGCCCAGGGAGCGATTGCCGGCGCCGCAGTGGTGCCTGGGGCGCAGGTCGCACGGATCCCGGATTCGATGACCTACTCCGCGGCCGCGACGTTCGGAATCGCGTACTTCACCGCATACGCGGCCTTACATTTTCGAGCAGGTGTACGCGCAGGTGAGACCGTGCTGGTCACCGGTGCGCGAGGTGGCGTCGGCCGCGCCTGCGCCCAACTCGCCAAGGCTATGGGGGCGACGGTCGTGGCTGTCTCCCGCGACGCAGAAAAGGCTCGTCCGGAACTACGCGAGTGCGTCGACAACGTGGTGGAAGCGGACGGGGAGACGGTCGTCGATGCGGTGAAGCGCGTGACCGGTGGTCGCGGCGTCGATGTCGTCATCGATGTGGTCGGTGGACGGTTGCTGAGTCAACTCGTTCGCGCCACGGCCTGGGAGGGCAGGATCGTAATCGTGGGGTTCGCAGCGGGCGCACCCGAACCCATCAAGCCCGGACATCTCCTCGTGAAGAATGTCTCGGTGGCCGGCCTTCAATCGACCGACTATTGGACTCGTAGCCCAGACAGGCTCCGAGCCGCTCTCGGCGAGCTGCTGGCGCTTGTCGACACCGGCGCCCTGTCAGTCCCAGAACCCCGAGAGTTCCGTGTCGGAGAGATCGACGTCGCGATGCGTGCCTTGGCAGAGGGATCGTCTCGGCGAAGTGTCGTGATCCTTGTCGGGCAGGATGAGACGAGCGGGGCGAAATAGAGCTGAACCGGATCGCCGAGCAAGCCGTCCGTCCGCGGCAGTAAAAGGTCATGCAGTGCACTCGAGCGGTCGGCCGGTGCCGGCGGGCGCGTCACGGTGAATCGGGCCGGTGAGCAGCTGGAGCTCGAGCCCCGTGGTGCCCCGGGTCGTCTTCATCATCTCGGCGAGGATCGACACCGCCGTCTCCTCCGGGGTGCGAGCACCCAGGTCGAGGCCGATCGGCGAATGCAGCCGCGCCAGCTCCGCCGCGGTCGTCCCCTGTTCGCGCAGCAGCGCGACGCGACGGTCGTGTGTGGCCCGGCTGCCCATCGCGCCGATGTACGCCGCGTCCGATCGCAGGGCCAGCTCCAGCAGGGGAATGTCGAATTTCTCGTCGTGGGTCAGCACGGCCAGCACGGTCCGGCGGTCGACCGGTGCGGTCTCGAGGAACCGGTGCGGCCACATCACGACGACGTCGTCGGCGTCCGGGAACCGGGCGCGGGTCGCGAACACGGCGCGGGCGTCGATCACGGTGACGTGGTAGCCGGCGAACGCGCCCAGCGTGCACATGGCGGCGGCGAAGTCGATGGCCCCGAAGATGTACATCCGCGGTGGCGGCGCGAAGATCTCGACCATGCACACCGTCTCGGACCGCAGCTGATACACCTGCGACTCACCGGCGTCGAGCCGCCGGCGGACGCTGTCGACGTCGGCGGCGTTCAGGTCGAGGTCGCCCACCGGGCCGTCCCCGGTGATCACGCAGCGCCGGGTTCGCGATCCGTCGCCGGTCTCCGTCACGACGGCGATCGACTCGCCGCCGCGGATGCGCCGCGCCGCGTCCGCGAAACCCGGGAAGTCGTGCCGTCCGATGCGCTGGACGAACACCTCGATGGTGCCGCCGCACGTCAGTCCGACACCGATCGCGTCGTCGTCGGCCACACAGAACACTTCGGTGCGGCTCCGCCCGTCGGCCAGCACGTCCCGCGCCGTCTCGTACAGCGTGCTCTCGACGCACCCACCGGACACACTTCCGAGGACTTCACCGGATTCCGACACGGCCATCGCCGCGCCCGGCGCCCGCGGGGACGACTTCCACGTGCGCACCACCGTGGCGAGCGCGAACGTCTCGCCGCGGTCGAACCACGATTCCAGGCCCGTCAGGATGTCGCGCATCGTCTCGTCCTCCTCGGGTGCTTCTTCGGGTAGCTCACGCTAACCGGCGACGACCCGCCGTCGCGGCACACAATGCGCCGAAATCCCCAGCGGCCGCTTGTGCATTCTCGCCATCGCTATCGGCCGGCGCGTCCGCAATTCTCGGACGGTCCCCCCTTCCTTCACAGAGAACCGAGGATCCACCATGAACCAGTTGCTCAGCGGGATCCGGGTCCTCGACCTCACGCGGGCCCTCGCCGGACCGCTGTGCACGGCACTGCTGTCGGACTTCGGCGCCGACATCATCAAGGTCGAGACCCGTTCCGGTGGCGACAGTTCCCGGCAGTGGCCGCCGTTCGACGGCAGCGACAGCCTCTACTTCGCCTCCGTCAACCGCGGCAAGCGTTCGGTCGCCCTCGACATGCGTAGCGAACAAGGGCGGAAACTGCTGCGCCGCATCGCCGTCGGCGTGGACGTCATCGTGGAGAATTTCCGGCCGGGTGTCCTCGCGGACATGGGACTCGACCAGGAGTCGCTCGCCGCGGACAATCCCGGCGTGATCGTCATGAGTGTCAGCGGTTTCGGGCCGACCGGTCCCGAACAGTTCTCGCCGGGCCTCGATCAGGTGGCGCAGGGCATGTCGGGGCTGATGTCGGTGACCGGCGCCGGCGATCACACGCCGATGCGCGTCGGGATCCCGATCATCGACACGGTGTCCGGTATCTATGCGGCGCTGGGCATCACGGCGGCGCTCGTGGCGCGGGGGCGGGACGGTGCGGGTCATCACGTGCAGACGTCGCTGCTCGAATCGGCGCTGTCGATCATGTCGTTCCAGGCCCAGGACTACCTGAGCACCGGCCGCGTCGCGCAGCCGAACGGGAACACGCACCCGACGATCACGCCGTACGGCACGTTCGACACCGCCGATTTCCCCATCATCATCGCGACCGGATCGGACCGGCACTGGCAGTCGCTGTGCGACGTCCTCGGAGATCGTGAACTCGCCGACCGGCCCGAATACCGCACCGGCCAGTCACGACTCGCACACCGGGATCAGCTCACCAAGGAACTGCTCGAACTGCTGTCCGCGCGTCCGGCCGCCGAATGGGTGACGCTGATTCGTGCGGCGGGCATCCCGTGCGGTCCCGTCCACACGATCGATCAGGCGTTCGCCGACCCGCAGGTGCGGGCCCTGAAGATGGTGCAGCCCGTGGCCACCCCGGACGGCGGTGAGGTGCCGCTGGTCCGGAGCCCGTTCTGGGTGGACGAGGAAACCCTGCCGATCCGGAACGCGCCGCCGATGGCGCTGGGGCAGGACACGGCCGAGGTGCTGAGCGAATTCGGGTTGAGCGAGGAAGACATCGAGGACCTTCGGCGGGACCGGGTGATCTGACGTCCGGCCGTGGTCGCCTCACAACCGGGCGGCCACGGCCAGCGCGACGTGCTCACACCACGGCCGCGCGACGACCTGCACGCCGATCGGCAACCCGGACCGGGTGTTTCCCACCGGGACGACGACGGACGGTAGGCCCGTCACACTGATCGCGCGACAACTCGCCAGGGCCTGAGCCCAGGTCAGCGACTGCCCGCCGACGTCGAACAATTCTTCGCCGAGCGGGGGTGCCGGAATCGAGGCGACCGGGAGGACGAGGACGTCCCCCATCTCGCCGAGCAACCGGTGCACGAGTTCCGATCGCCGCGCCCACAGCCGTTCGACCCCGCGCCGGTCCACGCCCCACCCGGCGGCGAGCATCGCGGCGATGTTCGCGCCGAAGGCGGTGCCGAGTTCTGCGATGTCGGTGTGGGTTTCGACGGACCGCAGCGTCCCGAACAGGTCGTTCCCTTCCGCCAGCGCCGCACCCCGGTAGGGGCGGGCACCGAGTTGCCGGGCGACACCGGCGACGGTTGCGGCGATCTCCTCGTCCACCGGGACGGTCCCCTCACCGGGCGCCCATGTGACGTCGAGACGCGAGAGGTCCACCGTGCCCGGGTCCGTCCACCGGTACTGCCGGGACGAGAGCACCCGCAGCACCAGGGCCGCGTCGTCCAGCGTCCGCGCCATCGGACCGATCGTCTGCAGCGTGCCGTGCATGGTCGCCGGGTTGGTCAGCAGGTGATCGCCCGACGGGACGCCGGGATACTGGCCGTCGGGGTCGACCCGGCCGACGGTCGGGCGGACGGAGCGCAGTCCCGTGCAGTGTGCGGGCCAGCGCACCGACCCGCCGAAGTCGGTGCCGAGACCGACCACGCTCATCCCGGACGCGATCGCCGCCGCCTCGCCGCCGCTCGACCCGCCGGGCGAGCGGGGAACCCCGCCGGGCCGGAGTGGGTTCACGGTGTACCCGAACAGGTCGTTGTGCGTGAGACCGCTGGCCCCGAACTCCGGGGTGTTCGTCTTGCCGACGAGGATCGCGCCGGCCGCCCTCATCGCGGCCACCGCGGGGGCGTCGACGCGCGGCACGTTGTGCTCGAGCGCGCGCGAACCCGCCGTCGTCCGGACCCCCGCGGTCGCGATGAGGTCCTTCACCGTGAACGGCACCCCGGCCAGCGGGCCGACGTCCTCACCTCGGCCGATCCGGGTGTCGAGGTCGTCGGCGGCCCGGATCGCCTGGTCCTCGGCGACGGTGACGACGGCGTTCAGCTCCGGGTTCCGGGCCTTGATGTGCGCCAGGTGGTCGGCGAGCACCTGGCTCGCGGACACCTCCCCGCCGGTCACGGCGCGGGCGATCGCGTGCGCGTCCGAGCCGACCCAGCTGCCGTCGTTACCCCACACATGTCCTCCTCGGCTCGGGCTCAGTGCTCGACGCTAGACATCCCCGGACCCGCCGCACACGGCCAGTGTGCACAGGAATGCGGCGCCCGACCTGTGAAGAGTTGATACGTCGCCGCGCTACCGGTTCTGGGAGGATCGGATGATGCTCTCGCCCTGGGTCCGCCTTGCCTTCGCGCTGTTCGCGGTCAGCTGGGGAGCCAACCAGTTCGCCCCGATGCAGCTGGTCTATCGCGAGCAACTCGGTCTCGGGGGCGGTTCGTTCACCGCGATGCTCGCGTCGTATGTCGTCGGGCTGATCCCTGCGCTGCTGTACTTCGGGCGCGTATCCGACCGGTTCGGGCGGCGCGCGGTGATCCGCCCGATGATCCCCGTCGGCATCGTCTCCTCCCTCGTCCTGATCGCGGGAGCCGCCGTCCCCGACCTGCTCTATCTGGGACGCGTGCTGGCCGGACTCGCGTCCGGCATGGCGTTCGGCGCCGGCACCGCCTGGATGAAGGAACTCAGCTCCGCGTCGCAGGCCGGGGCCGGTGCGCGTCGCGCGGCGGTGTCGTTGTCGGCGGGCTTCGGCTGCGGCGCCCTGTTCGCCGGTGTGATCGCGCAGTGGCTCCCCGCGCCGGAACTGCTCCCGTATCTGGTGCACATCGTGTTGATGGCCCTGGCTCTGGCGCTGGTGTGGTCGGTGCCCGATGCACGGGCCCGCGCGACGGACCTCGTCGCCAAGCCCCTGTCCGCGCTCGCGACGTCCCGGTTCCGGTGGGGCATCGCGCCCTGGGCGCCGTGGGTGTTCGGGGTGGCGACCGTATCGTTCGCGACGCTTCCGCCGCTCGTGTCCGAGTCGCTGCGCTCCACGTCGGTGGCGTTCACCGGTCTCGTCGCGGCGCTGACCCTGATCACCGGGGCGGTGATCCAGCCGTGGGCCAAACGGTGGTCGGAGCAGGACGACGACGCCGGGATCCGCGTCGGCATCCTGCTCGGGGTGCTGGGTTTCGGCGCCGCGACCGTGGTCGCCTACACCGACGGTGCGCTGTCGGTCGCCGCGATCGTCGTCGCGGCCTTCCTGCTCGGAGCCTGCTACGGCATCCTGCTCGGGTCGGGACTCGCGTCCGTCGAGAAGCTGTCGCCGGAAGACGAACTCGCACAGACCGTGGCGGTGTTCTACTGCCTGATCTACATCGGCTTCGCCGTTCCGTTCGTCATCTCACTCCTCGCCCCGCACGTCGGCTATGCCGCCTGTTTCGCGGGGGCGGCGTTGCTGATGCTGGTGTCCGTGGCGGTGGGCCGCAAGGCGAAGGATCCGCACCTCACCCCCAGGTGAGTGGCAAAGTGTGCTCGCGCACGCTTTGCCACTCACGTGCGGGTCAGCGGGAGCGGACGGGGAGCAGCGGCGGCCAGGGCCAGTGCTGCGCGAGGCGACCCCGGGCTCGCAGGAAGCCGAGGCCCAGCACCAGACCGAAGATCAGGTGCCCGATCAGCGACAGGGTGATCGTCGTCGGCGTGAGCGGGAACATGTCGCGCTGACCGCGCTCCGACAGCGCGACCGTGCCGATCAGCCCGGCCCAGACCGGGAACACCGCGAACGTGACGAACGCGAGGAGAACGGTGCGAGTCGACCGGTGCTGGAGGCCGGCCGCGATGGCGATGAGGAAGAACGCGATGCCGATTCCGCCGCCGTCGCCGAAGTAGCGCCACAGGTATCCGACGATCGCACCGGTCCGGCTGTCGGTTCCCGAGTGGAGCCAGGTGCCCATCTTCGGGATGAAATCGCCCCACAGTCCGAGCAGATACACGGTGTCGAGGCGGAAGACGTCATAGGCCAGACACGCGAACATTCCCCAGCCGAGGCCGTGGCCGACGATGCGGTCGATCGGGTGCGGAGCGAACACGCACAACACGGCGAGGGAGGTTGCAAGCGGAATGATCACCAGCGCACCGGTGGTGTTCATCGGCACGACGCCGAACACCTGCGCGGAGATCGCCAGCAGCGGCAGGGACGCGAGCAGCAGGTACAGGCCGATCCGCGCGAAGGTCCAGTGGTGACGGACCGGTTTCGGGGCGGATTCGACAACGGGCGAGACGACTGGTGAGACTGCGGGTGCGACGTCGGGTGAGACGCGCCCCGGCGGATCGTGTTCGTGCGTGTCGCGGACGGTGGTGCCGAGGATGTGGGGCATGCGGGGGTTCCATTCGGTCGAGGGACTTGTTCGGGTGGTCGGTTTTCCGAGTTCCCAGCGTCCTTCGAATGCCTGCCGTGCGAATAGTCCCCCGAGGGGTGGTGATCGGCACCCCTCAATAGGCGCGTCCGAAGACCACCCGCTTCCCGTACGCCGACGACGCCCCGCACCGCACGCACACTCCTGTCTCCGGTTCGCCGTCCCGGGGCACGCACCGCGGGGTGGCTGCGGTGCGGGCCTTGATGTCCTCCTCGCAGGTGGCGCTCCCGCAGTGCAGTGCGAGTGCCCACCCCGTCGACACCGCGTCGGCGAACCGTTCCCAGTCGTCGACGGTCCGAGTGTGGCTGTCGCGGAACGCAGTCGCGCGAGCGAGCAGGAAATCCTGGAAGTCGCCCAGGACCCTCGGCAGGGTTTCGGGCAGGGAGTCGATCGGCACGGCCTGCTTACCGTCGTCGCCGAGACGCTTCACCATCATCGCGGTGCCCGCCTTCAGATCTCGTGGGCCGAGTTCGAGCCGGACCGGGACGCCGCGCAACTCCCACTCGTTGTATTTGTTTCCGGGGGTCAGCTGGGGGCGGGCATCGACATGGGTCCGCACACCGACTGATCGCAGGCGGCGAGCCAGGTCCTCGGCCGCGTTCTCGACGGCAGCGTTGCCGCCACGGGTGATCGGCACGATCACCACCTGGTACGGCGCCAACCGCGGCGGCAGCACCAGGCCCTTGTCGTCGCCGTGCGTCATGACGATGCCACCGATCATCCGGGTGCTCATCCCCCAGGACGTCGTGTGACACAGCTCTTCTCGACCGTCCTCGGCGGTGTAGCGGATGTCGAACGCCGACGCGAAGTTGGTGCCCATGTAATGCGAGGTGCCGGATTGCAGCGCCCGGCCGTCCCGCATCATGCCCTCGATCGTGTACGTCGCCACCGCGCCGGCGAACCGTTCACCGGGTGTCTTCTCCCCCGGCACGACCGGCATCGCGGCCCACTCCCGCGCCACCTCGTGATACAGGTCGAGCGCGAGCATCGTCTCGCGGCGGGCCGCCCCTTCGCCTGCGTGCGCGGTATGACCCTCCTGCCACAGAAATTCTGTGGTGCGGAGAAACATTCGGGGTCGCAGCTCCCACCGCACGACGTTCGCCCACTGGTTCAACAACAGCGGCAGGTCACGGTGCGAGCTGATCCATTTGGCCATCATCTCGCCGATGATCGTCTCCGACGTCGGCCGCACCACCAAGGGTTCTTCGAGCCTCTTCCCGCCGGCGTGGGTGACGACCGCCAGTTCCGGGGAAAACCCTTCGACGTGTTCCGCTTCCCGGCCGAGGTAGCTCTCCGGAATCAGCAACGGGAAGTACGCATTCTCGTGACCGGTGTCTTTGATGCGGCGGTCCAGTTCGGACTGCAGCAGCTCCCACAGCCGGTACCCGTACGGCCGGATCACCATGGTGCCCTTGGCCGGACCCCGGTCGACGAGCCCGGCCTTGAACACCACCTCGTTGTACCAGGCAGCGAAGTCCTCACTCTGGGCGATCACACCGCGTTCATCCCGTGCCATGCCCACGCAGACTACTCGGGACATAAGCCATTGATCGACCGATTTTGCAGGGGTTCTCCAACATCCCGCCGCTGCCGCAGTCCAGACCGTTGAGATAATTGCCCGCGTCCGGTGTGGCGGTCACCGTGACGACTGTCCCGACCGGGAAGTCCGCATAGCACGGCCCGGACACCGATTGATCGCCGCTCTCGTGCTCGTAGGGGTACCCCGCTGGAGAGACCAGGTGGCAGTTGATTCCTGCAGGTGTACTGGTCATGATGTTCCGCTCCGATCCCGATAGGTGGGCCGGGCAGCACTGGACGAGCCGGAGCCGGCCAATTCTTCGCAATTGTTTGCCGCCGAAGCACCATTGGACGCCAACAGAGTGGCCTTGGACCTGGCTCGCTATTCACGCCGTGAGCGTTACGACGGACGCGTAGGCCTGGGTGTCGCATCAACCGACAGGCTGGTCTGTTCTCGAGTCTTCTCTCGTTCCGCACCGTTGTCACGGTTCCTCAGCGACCCGAATCGACTGAGCGACCTCACGGGCGCAGGAGGAATTCCCCGGCGAGTTGGATGGCTTCGCGTTTGGTGTACCCGGGGTGGTCGGCGACGACGAAGTGGCGTCCGATGGCGAGCCCGAACATCAGGGTGCTGCGCGCCTCGATCTCGTCGGGGTCGGTGACGAAGGTGCCGAACATCGTGCGCAGGAACTGCATCCGCTCGTTGTCGATGCGCTGCAGGCGTGCCGCGACGGACGGGTCGTGGTGCGCCCAGGCCCGGATCGCGAGGTCGATCCGGTGCAGGTCCTCCGAGTAGGTGAGTTGACCCACGCGCCGGATGCGCTCGGCCGCGTCGCCGCCTTCGGCGTCGGCCTGGGCGATGACGGCCTTGGTGCAGCGGCGTTCCCACTCGTCGAGCATCTCCGTGAGCAACGCGGGCCTGCCGTCGAAGTAGCCGTAGAACCCGCCCTTCGTGACGCCGAGTTCGGCGGCGAGTGCTTCGATGCGGACGGCGTCCGGTCCGCCCCGCGCGAGGGCGTCGAGGCCGGCCTCTATCCAGCGGTCTCGTGTGGTGCGGGCGACGGCGGGAATCGGTCCACCTCCATTGATCGCGGTCAATTTGTACGGTACCGTATAGATGAAATATACGGTGCCGTATAGATCGGGGACGAGAGTGCCACGAATAGCAGAGGCCACCTACACCGAGCAGCCCTGGCGCATCCACGAATTCACCAGCGACTTCGACGTCGAGGATGTGTGGTCGTACCGCACTCCCGGAGCCGGTCCGGACGACTTCCCCACAATGCTCGCCGCGATGCGAGGCCGGGGCGGACTCGCGAAACAGCCCCGGGTGGTGCGGTTCCTGTTCGCCGTCCGGTGGAAGCTCGGCGAACTGTTCGGCTGGGACGATCCGTCGGCGGGTGTCGGCGAGCGGGTCGTCTCGCTCCGCGACCGCCTGCCCGACGACCTCCGCGCCGCTCCCCGCGGCCCCGACGACGCGGGCATGCCGCTCACAGCGGTCTACGAACTCGACCGGGAGGCCGCCCGCGAGCTGGCGAACAAGACCGTGCACACCGTGATGCATCTCGGCTGGGTGCAGGGAGCGGACGGTGACTACGGGCTGCAGATGACGGTCCTCGTCAAACCCAATGGCCGGTTCGGGCGGCTCTACATGGCCGCCATCGCACCGTTCCGGCATCTCCTCGTCTACCCGGCCCTGACCCGGCAATGGGAACGCGCCTGGCGTGACTACGCCGCGAAATGAACAAATCGCTGTTCCCGATAGGAGACGGCCCCGGCCGGGTACCTTCGTGGCATGGGTGACGAGGCAATCGACCCCGTGACGGCGTATGAAGCGCTCTCCGCCGGCGCGCGCCTCGCCCTGCTGCGAGACCCCGAAGGCATCATGCCGCCGCAGTTCATCGGGCAGGTGATGGCCGTGTGCGGGGGCTCGTGCGTCGCGGGTATCACCGGGGGACCCGATCCGATTCCGCAGATGGCGATGCTCCAGGGGCCGCTCTCGGAGTACCTCGCCCAATGCCGGTGCGTGCTCGACTCGTGGTGGAATTCGTTGACACCGCGAGCCCGGGCGGGCATCAGGTGCCGCGAGGCGGTACCCGAATCGCTGGCACTGCAGCTGCCCAAGCACATTCCGTGGACTGCGGTGTCCACGCCCGGTTCTCACCTGCTGGTGCGCGACTACCTGGAATTGCAGGCGACGGGGTACGAACTGATGTAGTTCAGTCGGAGACCTTCTCTCCTGAGATCGTGTCCGGTTCGTATTCGTCGTGACGGCGCAGCCAGCTCATGAACGGGTCGTCGCCGCGGCGCGGTTCCGGTTCCCAGTCCTCCTGACGGCCGCGAGCGGTGAGGTCGAGCCAGTGATAGGTGCCGACGAGCATGTCGGTGGAGCGCGCGTAGCCGGAATAGGTGTGGAAGACGCGCTCACCCTGGCGGAGGAAGGCACTGACGCCGTGCTCCTCGCCGGACCAGCCCTTCCACGCCGGGTCCATGCGCTCGAGCTCCGCCGCGTCTTTGTAGTTGTATTCGACCGGCGCGACCGACGCGTCGATAGTGACATGGAAGTCGTAGTTGAAGTCGCTGCCGAGCGAGGAGTACCACGGGACCGTCCAGCCCATGCGCTGCCGGTACTGCTCGAGCTTGTGCAGGGGTGCGCGCGACACGGCCGCGAACGAGGTGTCCCGGGCGTAGAGGTGGTGGAGGTCGCCGACGTTGTCCAACGTGAACGTGCAGGACGGGCATCCTTCGTCGGCGTCGGGTTCGAACATGAAGTGGTAGATCAGGAGTTGGCCGCGGCCGTCGAACAGATCGACGAGCCGGGCCCGGCCCCCGGGACCGTCGAACTCGTAGTTCTCGGTGATTTCGACCATCGGTAGCGCGCGCCGGGCGGCGTTGACCCGGTCGCGGTGGCGGGTCAGTTCCTTCTCCTGTGCGAGCAGTTCGCGCCGCGCGACGAGCCATTGCTCGCGGGTGGTGACCTGTGGATCGGACGCTGTCATCGTTCGTCTCCTCTCGTAGGGCACCTTCATCGTCCCAGCCCGCGCTCGGCGGCGGCTACCCCGTTTCCGCCGCCGATCGGTGCGGTCTCCGACGTCAGCGGCTGGTGAGGACGACGAGTTGCTGGGTTGCCCGGGTCATGGCGACGTAGCGGTCGACGGCTCCCTCGATGCCCTCGCCGAACGATTCCGGGTCGACGAGGACGACGAGGTCGAACTCGAGCCCCTTCGACAGTTCCGGTGTCAGCGACCGGATGCGGGACGTCGGCCGGAACGTCGGATCGCCTATGAAGCAGGCGATTCCGTCGGAGTTCGACGCCAGCCAGGTGTCCAGGATCGAGCGCAGGTCCGACACCGGGCCGTGGACGACGGGGATGCCGCTGCTGCGGATGGACGTCGGCACGTTGGCGTCCGGCAGCGCGGCCCGGATCACCGGTTCGGCTTCCGTCATGACCTCTTCCGGCGTCCGGTAGTTGATGCTCAGCGCGGCCAGGTCGATCCGGTCCAACCCGATCCGCTCGAGCCGTTCGCGCCACGACTCCGTGAACCCGTGCCGGGCCTGGGCACGGTCGCCGACGATGGTGAAGCTGCGGGACGGGCAGCGCAGCAGCAGCATCTGCCACTCCGCGTCCGTGAGTTCCTGAGCCTCGTCCACCACGACGTGCGCGAACGGCCCGGCCAGCAGGTCGGGGTCGGCGCTGGGCAGGGCGGTCTCGTCGACCAGGGACTGCTGCAGGTCCTGGCCGCGCAGCATCGACATGACGAGCATTTCGGAGTCGTCGGCCGCGATCAGGTCGTCGACGACGGTGCTCATCCGCGCGCGTTCGGCGGCGACGGTGGCGTTGTACCGACGCTGCCGAAGCGACGCCTCCGGGTCTCCCAGCCGCTGCCGTGCCGCGTCGAGGAGCGGCAGGTCGGACACCGTCCAATTCTTGGCGTCCGCGCGCTGCAGTGCCCGAACCTCGTCGGGGCTGAGCCAGGGCGCGCACTTGCGCAGGTAGGCGGGCACCGACCACAGGTCTCCCACGAGATCCGCGGCCTCGATCATCGTCCACGCGTTGTCGAGCGTCGCGCGCAATTCGTCGTTCTGCAGCAACGACTTCCGAACCTGGTCCGCGGGGGCATCACCGTCGTACTTGTCCACCAGGATCGTGAGCAGCAGCTCCCAGATCTGTTCGCGCGCTTCGTTGTGCGGCGTACCGGGCTCCGGCGCTTCGAACGCCTCGGCCCAGTCTTCGGCGCTCAACCAGATGTCGGACCAGTCGGTCGCGACCGTCATGCCCTTGGCGGGCGGCTCCTCGTAGAACTTCACGGCCGCGTCGATCGCCCTCACCAGATCCGCCGACGACTTCAGCCGCGCCACCTCCGGATCCTTCTCCAGCCGGGCGGTCGCACCCTCGGTGACGAGGTCCCGCAGCGTGCAGAGCTGCACACCCTCCTCGCCGAGGCTGGGCAGCACGTCGGCGACGTACGCCAGGTAGGGCTCGTGCGGGCCGACGAACAGCACGCCGTGGCGGAGCCGGGGATCGGAGTACAGCAGGTACGCGGCGCGGTGCAGCGCGACGACGGTCTTGCCCGTACCCGGGCCGCCGTCGACGACGAGGGCGCCGCCGGATCCCGCGCGGATGATGGCGTCCTGATCGGCCGCGATGGTGCCGAGCACGTCACGCATCCGGGCCGACCGGTTGCTGCCCAGGCTGGCGATGAACGCGGACTGGTCGTCCAGCGCGGCGTTCCCTTCGAACCCGTCCGAGGTGAACACCTCGTCCCAGTAGTCGCTGACCCGGCCGCGGGTCCAGCGGTATCTGCGGCGGCTGGCCAGGCCCATCGGGTTGGCGTGGGTGGCGCCGAAGAACGGCTCGGCCGCGGGGGAGCGCCAGTCGACCAGCAGTTGATTGCCCGCGCTGTCCATGAGCCCGAGGCGTCCGATGTACACGGGCTCGGCATCGTCGGCATCGACGATGCGCCCGAGGCACAGGTCCAGGCCGAATCGGCGCAGGGCACGCAGTTGGGCGCCCAGGTCGTGAACCATCATGTCCCGCTCCATCGCCTCCTGACCGAGACGTCGGGGCGCCTTGCGCTCGGAGTCGATGCGGCGGGACAGGTCGGCGATGGACTGCTCGAGGCTCTCCTCGATCGCCGCGAAGTGCCGCTCGTCGCCGGCGATCAGCGCCGGATCGGCCTTGGCCGCGAGGTGGTCCGGAAGGTCGAAAGCGCCGACGGTAAGGGGTCTCGCGTCAACAGCTCCGATCCGAGTTGGGTGATGTGGATTCAGATTTTCGGCGCGCACTCACGACTCCCATTTCCGCAGGTTCCGGCTCAGGCCGGTAATTCTGCGACACCACCCGGGCCTTGCCGCAAGCCCCCGGGTGCGCTATACATTGAAAGTGGAAGAGAGTTGTTCTCCTTCCACTCTTCCCACTCCTCGTCCGATTCGGATCGACATACCCCTGTACGCAGTAAATCCTCGTCGATTCGACGTGGGCAAGGCTCGCCCAGATGTTCGCGACCCGCATGCGCGCGTTCGGAAGCCGAATCAGTCAGACTGTCAGTACATTTGACGGTGGTAAGCGTGCAGCCGCTGGAGGTTCGGCCCGGAATGAGACAGGAATCCAACACCGCGCCGGGCGACCAGAGAATCTGACCGCACCCTGCACCGGACGAGGAGAGGTTATTACGATGAGCAGTCCCCAAGACTGGAACACGAACGTCATCGCCGAATTCCGAGCGAACCAGGGCCGAGTGGGCGGCCCGTTCGAGGGTGCTCCGATGGTGCTGGTGCATCATCGGGGTCGTAAGACCGGGCGCGAGCTGGTGAGCCCGATGATGTATTTGCCGGACGAGCAAGACCGGGACACGATCTATGTCTTCGCTTCCAAGGCCGGCGCACCGACAAATCCCGACTGGTACTACAACCTCGTCACCGCAGGTCAGGCAGACATCGAACGTGGTACCGAGCAGTACCCTGTGGTCGTCGGCGAGGTGACCGGTGACGAGCGGGATCGGATCTTCGCCGAGCAGGCTCGTAGGTATCCGGGCTTTGCCGGATACGCTGAGAAAACACTGGGCGTTCGGACGATTCCCGTGCTGGCACTGCGCCGCTCGTGAGAGCGATCGGGCACTGAGCTGCCGGGAAGTCCCTGGTGGCCCTGGCGCCACCGCGCCTGCACTACCTCCGCAGGCGGTAGAGCAACGGCGCGTTCTGCGAGGCGATGTTCTCAGCAGATCCCTTCTTCGCCCGAATCAGGTGTAGTCAAGATGTCGATCCCGAATTACTGGACCGTGTGGTTGTCCATTGGGATCACATCGGTTTCGCCGTCCTGATAGACAACCAGCCAGCAGTCGCGATCGTCGAACGGCACGGTCATCAGGATCTGCGCCCATTGCCCGGTGCGGTAGCCGTTTCAGTGGTTCTCGGCGGCCGTGCGGTTTGTGGGAGTATCGCTTCCTTGGCCGTCGCGCTGAGCACCCTGGACTTCGGCAACATGGTGTGCCGATCCCGGGTCGCTGGGTGTGCGGAGGACGTAGGTGACCGCGGCTGCGGCGAGGTACAGTCCCGCGAACGTCCAGATGAGCACCGGCATGTGTGCCGCTCCGCCGAGCAGCCCGGCGAGTGCGGGGCCGACGAAGGCGGACAACCCTGCGGCGAGTGTGTAGACCGCCAGTGCGCTGCCGCGGTCGTCGGGGGTGACCATGGACGGCACCAACGCGGTCAGGGGCACGAACCCGGCGAGCCCGATCCCGAACACCGCCCAGCAGAGGATCACCACGAGCACGTTGGGACCGACCCACAGTGGCACGTAGTAGAGTAGGACGATGCCCACTGCGCACATGACGCAGCCGAACCACGTGACGGTGCGCCGCCAGCCGAAGTGGTCTCCGATGATTCCGAACATCAGGTTCGCGAAGATGTTTGCCGTGTAGACCACGGTGACGATGGCCAGGTAGGTGCTCTGCGAGAACCCGATCTGGTCGATGAAGAACAGGGGTGCGACGACGAACAGCGCGAAGTTTGGGGCGGTGTTGACGAGCCGGACGAACGCACCTGCGGCGACGCGCTTGTCTCGCCAGAGGATGGTAAGTCCTTTGAGCATTTCCCCGCCGGCGCTCTCGGTGCCGGAGGGACCCGCGTAGGTTCGGTCACGAACTCCGAACAGTGCGATCGCGGCGCCGGCCACGACCAGAGCGGTGCCCAGCCAGAAGGTGGGGTATTCGCCGATGAGAGGGATTGCGCCACTGGCGATCAGCGATCCCAAGGTCGGCAGTCCGGCGCCGAAGGCGAACCAGAACCAGCCCACCGAGCTGCCGCGCTGGCGTGCCGGCGTGGCCAGGTTGATCCAGACCAGGAATGCGTAGGCGAAGAACGGGTAGCCGATACCACGCGCCGCGTACGCCGAGATGGAGATCCAGTGATTGTCCATCGCGATGCCCGGGACCAGGAACACGATTTCGAGTGCCACCCAGGTCGCCGCGCCGATCCACATCACCCGGCGGGGGCCGATGATCGCGGAGAGGGTGCCGGCAAGCCAGGATCCGACGGTGACGAAGATCCCGTACATGCTGATGGTGAAGGCCGTGGTGGACTCCGAATAGCCCTCGGTGTGGATCAGAAACGGCGAGAGGTAATTCGATTCGACGCCGTCGCCGATCATGAACAACAGCAGTCCGAGGAATCCGAACGCGAGTGACGGCGGCATGCCGAGGCGGTCGACCAGGCGGGCCACTGCACTCCGCCCGGTCGCGGCCCCGCTCACAGCGCGTCCTCGGTGGCCGAAGCCCCCGCATGGCTGCCGGAGCGTCCGGCGAGGATGTCGTCGACTCGGGACGTGAATGTCGATTCGGTGGGGACCGCATGATGCGGTTCACCGTGCAATACGAGTTGCATTGCGTTACCTCGTTTCTCAGTCAGTAGTGCTGATCGGTCGCTTCGCGCAGCTCGGATTCGGACAGCCCACCCCAGATGCCGTAGGGCTCGACAACTGTGAGTGCATGGGCGCGGCAACTGTCGATGACGGGGCAGTGCCGGCAGATGAACTTCGCGACACGGATGCGTCTTTCCCGGGCGGGGCCCCGTTCGCGTTCGGGGTGGAAGAAGATCGAAGAACTCATGCCGCGGCATGCGGCATTCTTCTGCCAGTCCCACCAGTCGGTGAGTGGGGTGAACGACCGGGTGTCAGGTCGCGACAGAGCCATGGAGCTTTCTTTCTCAGCTGTCAGCGTGCGGCGAAATCGTCGGTGCCGATGCGGTGTACATGGATCAGGTTGGTGGATCCGACGGTGTGGGGCGGTGAGCCGGCGACGATCACGACGAGGTCGCCGGCGCTGTAACGGCCCAGTGCGAGCAGGGCGGTGTCGACTTGGCGGATCATCTCGTCGGTCGACGTGACGGGATCGACGAGGAACGGTTCGGTTCCCCAGGTCAGGGCGAGTTGCCGCCTGACTTCCGGCACGGGCGTGAACGCGAGCAGCGGTAGCGGAGTGTGGAGCCGGGCGAGTCTGCGGACGGTGTCGCCGGATTGGGTGAAGGCCACCAGGGCCTTGGCGCCCAGTCGTTCGCCGACGTCGCGGGCGGCGAAGGAGATCACGCCGCCCTTGGTGCGCGGGGTGTGGGTGAGGGCGGGGACACGGGTGGATTCGCGTTCGACGGCGGCGAGGATTCGGCCCATCGTGCGGACCGTGTCGATCGGGTACTTTCCGACCGAGGTCTCCCCGGAGAGCATGACCGCGTCGGCGCCGTCGAGGACGGCGTTGGCGACGTCGGAGGCTTCGGCGCGGGTGGGCCGGGAGTTCTCGATCATCGATTCGAGCATCTGCGTCGCCACGATCACCGGGCGGGCGTTCTCGCGGGCCAGTTGCACCACCCGCTTCTGCACGAGCGGCACCTGCTCGAGGGGAAGCTCGACCCCGAGATCGCCGCGGGCGACCATGATTGCGTCGAATGCGGTCACGATGTCGTCGAGATTCTCGACAGCTTCGGGTTTTTCGATCTTCGCGATAACCGGAACGCGTCTTCCGACTCGGTCCATCACGGCATGAACCAGGTCGAGGTCCGCCGCGGACCGCACGAAGGACAGCGCGACCAGGTCGACCCCGAGGCGCAGGGCGAACTCGAGGTCGGCGATGTCCTTGTCGGACAGCGCAGGAACGGAGACGTTCATCCCGGGCAGCGACAAACCCTTGTTGTTCGACACCGGTCCGCCCTCGGCGACGGTGCAGATGATGTCGGGGCCATCCACCGAGGTTACGGCGAGGGCAAGTTTGCCGTCATCGACGAGGAGGCGGTCGCCGGGGCGGGCGTCGTCGGCGAGGTGAGCGTAAGTGGTGGAGACGCGGTCGTGGTCGCCGGGGCAGTCCTCGACGGTGATGCGCACTGTCTCACCCGGTTTCCACACCACCGCGCCGTCGGCGAACCGGCCGAGGCGGATCTTCGGACCTTGCAGATCGGCGAGGATACCCACCGGCTTCCCGGTGGCGTCCGCGGCGGCACGCACTCGCCGGTAGTTGGCCTCGTGATCGGCATGGTTGCCGTGGGAGAAGTTCAAGCGGGCGACGTCCATCCCGGACTCGACCAACTCCTGCACCTTCTCGTCGGTGCCGACCGCGGGACCCAGGGTGCACACGATCTTCGCGCGGCGAGGAGAGAACAGGGAACTGACATCGATCGGGTTCGACTCGGGGACGGCACCGGGGGATCGGTCGGCGGTGAGGGTCATGAGGTTCCTCGTCAGTTGGTCGGCGTCAGGCCGGTGAGCCGGCTGGGGCCAGGGTTTGGGGGTGCGCGGTGATGCCCAACGCGATCGCGGGCTCGGCAGTCCAGCCGACGGCGTCGGCCGCGAGCAGTGCTGCTGCGGTGGCGGTGACCTGGGGTTCGGGGATGACGGTGAGGTCGCGGCCGGTGACGATCTTCTTGGCCTGCACCCATCCGGGGGATCGGGACCAGCCGCCGGCCGCGTAGAGGGGTGGTTGTCCCGGCAGGCAGGCTGCGACGGTGTCCTGGGCGTGGGCACCGAGGCGGGCGAGTGCTCCCAGGACCGCGGAGGCGCGCGAGAGCGGTGAGGTGGGAGCGTCGGGGGCGTAGCGAGGCGCTTCACCGCCGCGGCCGCCGGGGATGAACACGCTCTCGTACAGATAGGCGTCGGGTGTGGTGTCGCCGGTGATCAGCTCGTGTAGCCGGTCGGCGACGGCTTGGTCCTGGTAGGCCCATTCGACGTTGCGGGCGAGTTCCTCCACCGACAGCACCGTGGTTCCGGGAGAGCAGATTCCGGGTGCCACGTCCAGGTCGTCGCTGCGGGGGATGTCGGCCGCGGGAGCCTGGGCGACGACGACCTCGGCGGTGCCCATCGAGTCGAGGACGGCGCCGGGATGCATCGCATGCACGGCCCAGCCGCCGATGGGATGATCGTGCCCGCCGGCGACGACCACGGCGTCGGGATCGAGGACACCCGCGGCGGTCAGGCGGCCGGCGACGAAGCCGCCGATGACCTCGCCGGCCCGGCGTATCGGTGGCAGCAGTGCGGCGGTGCCGATCGTGGCGGCCACCCGGCCGTCGACCCACCCGCGGGTGTGACCGTCCCAGGCGGCGGTGCGGGCGGCGAGGGTGTCGCTGAAGAACGGGGTGCCGGTCCACACGCTCGCCGGGTAGTCGGTGAGCGCGATCCAGGAGCGGGCGTGGGAGGTGCCCGGTTGGTCGAGGGCCCACCGCCAGCCGACGAGGGTACGGGCGGCGTCGTCGGCGGTGCACAGGCCCTCGTGCGGTCCGATCCGGTTGGTCAGGTCCGCGAATACGTCGGTGCGTCGGGGATCGAACCAGGCCAGGGCCGGGGTGATCGGGGCCAGGGTGTCGTCGACGAGCACGCCGTCCTCACCGACGCCGGCCACGCTGACCGCGTGCACCCGGTAGGTGTCCGCGCAGATGTCGAGGATCATCTCCTCGATCGCGAACAACAGGTGCTGTGCGTCGACGGACGGGTCGACCGCTCCCCGGGGGGTGGTGCGTCGTCGCCTGGCGACGACCGCCCCCTGGGGAGTGAGCGCTACGACCTTGGTGTTGGTGCTGCCGATGTCGACCCCGCACACCACTGGTGAGCGCTCGCTGCGGTCTCTCGTCATGTGTCCTGTCCTCGTTGTCGTGCCGGGCGGATTACCCGATCAGGCAGAGAAGCTCACGTTCCGGGTCAGAGCCGCGATCTCCTTGAGCACGCTCTCGCCCTCGCTGCGCTCGCGCTGCCAGATGTTGCGGCCGACGATGATGCCGCGGGCACCGGCGCGCAGGGTCTGCCCGATCGCGTCGACGGTCTCGGAGACCTCGCCCGCGAGCGGGCCGCCGGCGATGACCAGGGGAACGCCGAGTTCCTCGACCAGGCGCGCGGTGCGCTCCTCACCGGGGAAGGCGATCTTGATGATGTGTGCGCCGAGGTCGTAGGCGATGCGGGCGACCTTCTCCTCTTCGACGACAACCTCTTCGGTGCGGGGTGCGCCCATGATCACCGGCTCGAGGACGAGGGGGATGTCCCACGCGTCGCAGGCGGTGACGACCTTGCCGACGCGGGCGCACATCGCAGCCTGCTCGGAACGGGACATGTTCCACGGGAACAGCATCTTCACCGCGTCGACGCCCATCCGCACGGCTTCTTCGACGGTGGTGATCAGCTCGTGGGACCCGCCGCCGTCGAGGTTGGTGACGTCGTAGTAGGTGTCGATGGTCAGCACGCGGCTCAGGTGCGGGTGCTCGGCGAAGAACTTCTCGGTCTGCTTGACCTGCCCCGGCGTCATCATGAAGCCGGTGACGTCGGACTCGGCCCAATCGGCGAACGGCGCCGAGGGGGTCTCGAGGCCCTTGATGCGATTGAAGATCAGCCCGTGATCGACCGGCATGATGATCGCCGCCCGATCGTTCGGGAGCGTACGGCGCATCCGGTATTCCATGCTCATCGTCGGTCCACTTTCCTTAGGAGTTCTGTTGCTGTACGGACTGTACGTACAGTTAGTACTGTATGGCCTGAGTCACAAAGTTGCAAGAGGTTGTGCTCGACCGGGGACCGGACGTCGTCCTCGGAGATGTCCGTACAGGACATATGATCCAGACAGGAATGACGCCGCGGCGGCCGGTCGCGGGAACTTGGACGGCGGAGGGAGCCACGTGAGCGTCGAGAGTGCGATCGACCGCCAGTCGGAGGTCCCGTACTACCAGCAGCTCGCGCAGGTGCTGGAGCAGCGGATCTCATCCGGGGCCATCGCCCGCGGCGCCCGGTTACCCAGTGAGCAAGACCTGTGCAACGAGTTCGGCCTGTCCCGGGCCACGGTGCGTCAGGCGTTGCAGCATCTCGAATCCCGTGGTGTCGCCCAGCGCATTCCCAAGCGTGGAGTGTTCGCCAGCGAGGCCGTCGACGGAACCGGCTGGGTGATCCAGGGCAAGGAAGGCTTCCTCGAAAACGCGATCGGGCACCAGCACCGGACGGTGAGCACCGAGGTGCTCCGGTCCGGTGCCACCGCCCTGCCGGCGGACGTGTGCCGAGCCCTCCAACTGCCGGAAGGGTCGACCGGGTTCGAGCTGGTCCGGGTGCGTTCCCTCGACGGCAAGCCGGCGTTGTTCAGCACCAACTACAGTCCCCCAGTTCTGATTCCGGTGTTGGCCGGAGCCGCCGACGTCCTCACCGGACACGCATCGCTGAGCACGCTGCTGTCGAGTGCAGGCTTCGCACTCGGTGGCGCCCACCGGCTCATCCAGGCGAAACATCCGACGGTGGAGATCGCCGACTCCCTGGAGATCGACCCGAACGAACCGATGCTGTGCATCCGGTCGACGTCGTGGACCGCCGAGGGTCAGCGCTACGACGTGTACGACACCTGGGTGCGCAGCGATGTGATTCCGCTCGAAGTCAACGTCCGCACAGTCGATCTCGGCAGCCGCTGAGAAACCGCCCTCACCGCCGCCCGGGGGTCGAGACCGGGCGGCGGTAACGGCGCGGTCAGTGCGTCCAGGCGGTGTCGACGGGCCCGTCTTGCCCTGCCACCGCGGCGGCCGCGCACTGGATCATCAGGGCCACCGCGACCGCGCCGGGATCGAGCACGCCGCGGGCGACCTCTCCGACGTAGGACGCGCGGCCGCGACGGGCCACGATGTCTCGGGTGGTCAGGGCACCGCCCTGCGCCGCCTCGGCCGAGGCGTTCAGGGCGCGGACCGGGTCCACGCCGGCGGCCGCCTGTTCGCTCAGCTTCTGCGCGGCCGGCACGAGCGCGTCGACCATGGTTTTGTGCCCGACCTGCGCCTTCCCGTACCGCTGCACGGTCGCCACCGCCGCGGCGAGTCCGTCAGCGAGTTCGGTCAGGGTCGGGGAGTCCCCGGCGGCGCATCGGGCGATGTCCCGGAAGAACATGCCGAACAACGGCCCACTGGTACCGCCGGTGCCCAGGAACCCGCGCGAGACGGCGGTAAGCCAGGCGGTGAACGTCTGCGGCGACGTCGCGGCGATCTCGTCCTGCACCCGGGTGAACGCGGAAGTGAGGTTGGTGCCGAAATCGCCGTCGCCGGCCTGGCGGTCGAGTTCACCGAGGGAGGTGGCAGCACCACCACCGGGCGAGGTGCCCAGCACCGTCGTCAGCATCGCGGCCACCCATCGGGGTGCGAAAGTCGTCGGCAGTGCCGTCGTGGTCGTCGAGGTCATGTGGTGGTCTCCTTACCAACTCAGCGCAGGGGTACGCACCGGTGCGTCCCACAGCTTCAGCAGATCGGGGTCGGCGGGGGTGAGGGTGACCGAGAAGCCGTGCATGTCGAGCGAGGTCACGTAGGTGCCGACGAGTGTGCGGGCGACGGTGATCCCGTGTGCGCCCAGCAGTTGGTGCACGCTGCGGGCGGCGATCGACAGTTCCAGTGGGTAGGCGCCACCGAGCCCGTTGACGATGGCCAGCACCGCGGAGCCGCGCCCGAGCCCGAGGTCGTCGACGAGCGGGTCGACCAGCAACTCGGCGAGCTCGTCCGCGGAGGCGAAACGCACGCGATCGATGCCGCGTTCACCGTGGATACCGACGCCGAGTTCGACTTCGTCGGCCCCGAGGTCGAATGCCGGACGGTCCTGGCCGGGGTGGGTGCCCGCCTGCAGGGCGAGACTCATCGTGCGGGACGTGCGGGCGACGCGGCGAGCGGCATCGGCCACCTCGGTCAGCGAGCCGCCGAGTTCGGCGCGGGCGCCGGCGACCTTCTCGACCGCGACCACCGCCGCGGTACCGCGGCGGCCAGGCCCGTCCCCGTCCCCGTCGTCGGTGTCGGTGGCGAGGTCGTCGTCGACCACCACTATCTCGGTGTCGACTGCATGATCGCCGGCCAGCTCACCGGCGATGGTGAAGTTCAGGACGTCGCCGGTGTAGTTCTTGACGATCTGCAGAACTCCTCGACCGCTGTCGGCGGCCAGGGTGCCCTCGTGGACCTGCAGGGCAGTGGGGCTGGCGAAGACTGCGCCGGGGACGGCGACGTCGAGCATGCCGCGGCCGACGAACCCGGCGTGCAACGGCTCGTGGCCGGAGCCGCCGCCGGAGACGAGGCCGACCTTGTCGCGGGCCGGAGTGGCCCGCAGGATCAGCTGACGGTCCGTGTCGTAGGACACCAGGTCCGGGTAACACAACTGCATTCCTTCGAGCGCCTCTGTGACGGCTGCGCCTGGATCGTTGATGATCTGCCGTTTCATCGCGGCGGGGCTCCTTCGAGATCGAGAACTAGGGTGCCTGATCAGTGCGACGCTGTGCGCGTGACCGTCTCGGGCGGGGTGTGTCGTGGAATGCCGGGCCGCCCCCTGCGGAGGAGGCCCGGCTGTCTCAGGGGGACAGCGTGGCCGGAGTGGTTACCGGCTACCGGCTGCCGTCCCGGGCCACGGCATCGCCGTGGTTGTCGTGGTTGTCGTGGTGGTCGATGACGTGGTGCGTTTCGACGTCCAGGTCGCTCAGACTCAGGCCCTTCTCGACGATTTCCTGCGACTCGGGCGGCAGGGTCAGCCAGTGCACGCACAGGGCGGCGACCACGTACAGCGCGGCGAAGACGACGGTGACACCGCCAGCGCCGATCAGGTCGAGGAAGACCGCGACGATCAGCGGCCCGACGAAGGTGGCGGCACCGGCACCGAGGTTGAGCACGGCGATCGCGTTGCCCTTCTTCTCGGGGGCCATCAGTGACATCAGCACCGAGATGGGGGTGAATCCGGCGAGGGTGATGCCGAACAGTGCGGCGCACAGTGCGGCCACCCAGTACGCGCCGAAGGTCTGCGGCAGGAAGTACAGCAGCAGGCTGCTGACCGCGCAGCCGAGGCAGCCGAAGATCCGGAGGGTCCGGTGCCAGCCGATCTTGTCGCTGACGATGCCGAAGATCAGGTTGGCGAAGATATTGGAGGCGCCGACGATGAACACCAGGCGCAGCCAGCCACTGGTGCCGAAGCCGAGTTCGTCGGAGAAGATCTTCGGCAGGAACACCAGGAACCCGAATTGTGGTGCGGTATTGATGATTCGGATAACGCACCCGAGCCCGACCCGCGGGTTCTGGAAGGCGATCGCGATGCTCGCGACGAGGCTCTGACCGGTGGTGGTCGAGTGTGGGGCCAGCCGGTCACCGCCGGCGACGCGGCGCAGTCCGAGCAGGGCCAGCAGGCCGCCGGCGATCACGATACCGAACGACAACCACAGGGTGGTGTACTCGCCGATGATGGGCTCGGTGCCACTGGCGAGCAGTGAACCGAGGGTGGGCAGGCCGCCGGTGAAGGCGAAGTAGAACCAGCCGACGGCCGAGCCCAGCCGGCGGGCGGGACTGGCGGCGAGCACCCACACCAGGAAGCCGTATGCGAACAGGGGGTATCCCAGACCGCGAATGCCGTAGCAGATCAGCATCAGCACGTAGTTCTCGGTGCCCAGGGCGACGGCGAGGAACAGAACCTCGAAGACGCCCCAGATCGCCAGACCGAGCCACATCACACGGCGCGGTCCCCACGTCTCCGACAGTGCCCCCGACAGCCAGGATCCGAGGGTCACCATCAGGCCGTAGACGCTGATGACGATCGCGGCCCGAGAGTCGCTGCCGGCACCGTGATCCGCCAGATACGGTGCGATGTAGCCGGATTCGACGCCGTCGCCGATCATGAAGAACAGCAGGCCGACGAAGCCGAGGAACAACGTCGGGGGAAGGCCGATCCGTTCGATGAACGAGGCGAATCTGCCTTCGGAGATTTGATGTTGCATCGAAATTTCCGATCAGGAGTGGGGCAGGATATGGACTTTGAGGGCCGAGTCGCTGTGCGCGGCGGCAATGGCATCGCCGTATTCGGCGAGTGAAAATGTGTGTGTGACAAGCTTTTCTGCAGTCTCGGCGATGGAAGGCATCATCGCGACGGCGTCGACGAACGAGTTCGCGACAGACTGCGACCCCACCAGGGTCAACTCGCGGTCGAACAGGTCGTAGGGGCGCAGCGGGATCGTCTTCTCCGAGCTGACCACACCCATCTGCAGCAGGGTTCCGCGCTTGTCGAGCAGGTCGATCGCGGCGGACACCGCGGCCGGGTGCCCGCTGGCTTCGAGCGCGATGTCGGCGCTGCGGGCCGGAAGGTTCTCGTCCGGTGCGAACGCGGCATCGGCGCCGAGATCGAGGGCAGCCTTGCGGCGGGCCGGGCTGGGCTCGACGACGTGAATCGTGCGGGCACCGGCGGCGCGGGCGACCACGACCGCCAGCAACCCGATCGACCCGGCACCGAACACCGTGATCCGGCGATCGGTCAGCGACGGGGACCGCCCGAGACCGTGCAGCACACACGAGAGCGGTTCGATCAACGCACCGGCGGCCATGCTCATCCCCTCGGGGAGCGCATAGACCACCTTGGTCGGCACACTCACCAGCTCCGCGCACGCCCCGTCCGAGGTGACACCGATCGGCACCAGGTAGTCGCAGAGGTTCGGGACACCGGCCAGACAGTCCGCGCACTTTCCGCACGCCACATTCGGATCGACCGCGACGTGCTGACCGACCGAAAAGTTCTCCACTCCCGGGCCGACCTCGACGATCCGACCTGCGAACTCGTGACCCGGCACCACCGGGAACCGTCCGGTCGGGTAGTCGCCGATCACCAGGTGCAGATCCGTCCCGCAGACACCGACCGCCGCCGGCTCGATGACGACCTCACCGTCCCGGGCAACGGGCACCGGGTTGTCCACCAGTTCGTGGTTTCCTCGTCCGTCGAGCACAACCGCGCGCATGTCGCTTTCTCCTCGCCTGCGCCGGACCTGCGCCCGACCGTCGGGCTTCACCAGCGCTGTGACGGAGATTACAACAGTTAGTCCATATCGTCTAGCCCATACGTACTGTACGTACAGAAATGCTGATCGCGCCGACGAGTGACGGTATCGATCACGGCAAGCGGAACTCTTCACGCGAGGTGACCCAGGCCTTTCTGATGACGGCAGGGCGGGCACGGGACAAAGAGCAATCGCCGGACGAGCTGGACGAGGCTTTCCGACGCGAAGTCGCCGACGTGTTCTGTCAGACCCTGTTGCTCGCCCGCTTTCACGACATCGACCGGACGAGTGCCGTGAACGACAAATGGCTGGTGTGGGCGGAGGGCCGAATCGATTCCTGAAATCTTCACGGGTGGTGACGCTTTCGACCCTCCGTCGAATCCGGTCCGCGCGTGCCTTCCCCGGTGTTACCGTGGGAATACTCGTCCTCACCGAAAGGTGCACCTCGATGAGAAGATTCGCTCGAAGAGCCGGTGGAACCATCGTGGCGATGGCGCTCACCGCGGCCGCTTTCGTCGTGTCACCACCACCGGTGTACGGATTTGCCGAGGACATTTGCTACACCGAGGACGGTGCCCCGCCGCACAATTGCGCTCCACTGCCCCCCGAATGTCAACTCGACGATCCCAACTCGCCGATCTGCGGCGCCGAGGCCTTCGTCAGCTACGGGGTCACGTTGCGCCGCCCGCTCGGCGGACGGAGTCTCGTGCACTCGGACTCGACGTACATCATCGCCCGCACCGTCGGTTTTTCCGAACAGGATGCGTACTGGATCGCGGCGTACGACGAGGCCACCGACCTCGGCACGTTCGTCCCACGCGACATCTTCGGCAGGCCTGCCGCCGGCGCCGACGCGCTGACCACCAAGGACATCAGCGGCCTGGTGCGCACCCACTTCGACACCGGCGGGTTCCTCTTCCACTTCCTGCCCACGTTGCGCGGGCCGACGGATCCCCTGCCGAACGGGCTGCAGCCGAACGTCGACGATCCGCGGCACGAGATCATGCTCACGCACCTGCGGACGTGGGCCATGGCCGGGCCGGGAAGCAACGCGCCGCTGTGCACGGGAGGTTTCACGAACCCCTCCGCCAACGGCGACTACGGCACGGGCGCAACGTGTTACGGAGACGCGAACCCGGTCCCGATCAACGGCATGTACAGCCTCGAGACTCCGGCCGCCATCCCGTTCACCAACATGACCGGGCAGCAGGTCATCACCGACAACGTCCTGTCGTCGCAGTTCGACTCCTGGGTCGGCGACAATTCCTGGAATGCCCGGACCGGCATCTACCTTCACGCTCTCGGTGACCGCATCTCGCACCACGTGTGCACCGACGCCGGCACGATCACGCCGCCGGGCCCCGCCGGGCAGGACTTCCGGATCGATCTGAATCAGCCCACCTGCGACCAGGGTCCGCACGCGCTCCGCCACGAATACGAGACGGGTGTGGACTTCGCCGGGCTGAACCCGGAAGACCAGACGACCGAGGCTGCGTTGTCGATGGTGTACGACGAACTCGTCAACTTCGCGCGTACGCGGGGAACGCTGGACGAGAACGCCACCGCGCCCGCGACGAAGAACGCCCTCCTGAACGACGGCCTGCTGCCTGCGCTCGAGATCCGCGAACCGGTCGAGCGACTGACCGCCGTGACCGACGTCGGCTGCCGCGCGGGCGTTACCCCGTTCCCCGGAAATCCGGCCTGCCGCTGATCGCGCCCGCCTGCGTCAGCTGCCGAAGGGGGACGCGCTGTTGGAGTACCGCGCGAAGTCGCCCTGCGCCCCGCTGTAGACGTTGAGGTCGACGTCGCCGTTGACGCCGGGGATGCGACCGGTGCTGGTGTACTGCCAGAACGTCCAGTTGCTCCAGCCGCCGGGGAGGGGGCCGGGCGTGTTCTGGCCGTTGTAGTCGGCGATCCAGAGGGGGTATCCGGCGAACTCGTTGGTGTTCGCCATCGCCGTCCGCCAGAAGGTCGGATAGGTGTAGATGATCGGCTGACGTCCGGTGAGCGATTGGACCGTGTCGAGGTAGCGGTGCGTCCAGTCGATCAGCGCGGCGGGCGGCAGCCCCGCGGACTGCTCGAGGTCGAGGACCGGCGGCATGTCACCCGGACCGTTGATGCCGAGGACCACCGTCGAGTAGAAGGCGGCCTGCGCTTCGGGCGACTGGGTGGGGTCCGCGTAGTGGTAGGCGCCGCGGGCGACCCCGGCGACGCGCATGGCGAGGCAGTCCTGGACGAAGTACGGATTGACGTAGTTGAGGCTCTCGGTGGCCTTGACCATCGCGAAGTCGTGGCCTGCGTTGCGGACGGAGAACCAGTCGATCGGTGATCCGCCCGGGTGTTGCCACGAGGCCACGTCCGGACCTCGGACGGGTTCGGCTGCGGCATGCCCCGGCACCGCGGCCGCGAGTGCACCGGCGAGCAGCAGCGGTGCGATCTTGGAGAACCTTCGGACCTTCACCCCGATAGCCATGCGCCCGAGGGTAGTGGTTGCGGCGTCCGAGTTGTGGGTTCTCGAGCCTCGTGGCCGAATCTTGTCGGGGATGATCACTTGGTGGCCGTGGGGGTGTTCTCACTCGGGTTCGAGGGCAGACCTTTCCGCGACCGAGCGCATGAGGGGAAGCCAATGTTCCTCGAGAGCGGCGTGACCGATGAGCAGTCCGAGATGCCCGGCCTCCACCGAGCGTCGGCTGACCTGCGCCTGGGGGGTCGAGACGTACCGCTCGAGCGCCCAGACTTGCTCGGGCGGCGTGATGTGGTCTGCGGTGCCGGCGATCAGGACGAGCGGACAGGTGATGGCGTCGAGCATGACGGCTCTCCCGCCGACCTCGAGGCCGCCCGAGATCAGCCGATTCGACACGAACAGTTGCTGGATGATCCAGTCGCTGAAGGCCGCCGGCATATCCTCCGTCCATTCGAACCACCGCTTCAGATCGAGATAGCGCTCGACGAAGCGGGGATCGTCGAGGTGGGCGAGAAGGCCCATGGCACGTTCGAATTCGCCGGCCGGCTTGCCGAGTGGGACGCCGACCGCTTGGCTGATTCCGCGCTGCAGTGCCGCAACGGCGGCCATGATCGTTCGGAACGACGCCATCTCGGTTCGCCGGAACATGGGGCTGATCCAGTCGAGGAGCTGGGGCCGTCCGGCATGGAAGTCGATCGGCGCTCCGGCGACGACAAGGGTGTGAACACTGTCCGGGTACAGCGCCGTGTAGATCGTGGCCAGCCATCCGCCCTGGCTGTAACCGACGAGGTTGACCCGTCCTCCGAGGGAGTCGACTGTCTCGGACAGGAGGGCGATGTAGTCCTCGATCGACGCGTCGACGGTGCTGGGACCGGGGGGTTTCCAGTCGAGGCAGTACAGGTTCGTCAGCCCGGACCCGCGGAGGGTGAGCATCAGGCTCCGTCCCGCCGCATAGTCGACGATCGACGAAGCGCGGCCGGACTGTGGTGGCAGTACGAGGGTTGCAACCTGGGCGCGCTCTCCTCGAAGTGCATAGTCGCGAAGATCGGCCAGGGGGCGCTGCCGGCGCACGGTGTTCGGATGCGCCCAGCTCGGGCGTTCCCGCGATGTCACGACTCGCCAGAACTCGGCGAAGTCGGTTGCCACGTCGAGAACGTCAGCGCGTCGTCGGCACAGTCCCGTGAGGTATCCCGACCATCCCTCGATCGCTGCCGCACCCAGCCCGAGCACGGTGGATGGGAGACTTGCATGGTGCTCGGTCGCGCGTGCCGTCACGGTCATCACTCCTCTCGAGGCACGAAAGTGGCCAGCATGGAATCCATGCTGGCCACTCGTCGGTCCGATCTACTTCAGAACCTCGCGCGCAGCCGACGTCAACGCGCTGCTGACCCCGTTGACGAAAGACGTCTGAGCCTTGGTCAAGGTTCCCACCCACTCGAGATTGCTGGCGGCGCCAACCTTCTCCTGGAAGTCCAGCGCACTGCGCAGAGTCTGCTCGTACGTGTCGATCGAGAGGTTGCCGGTCTGCTTCGCGGCCTCGACCAGCTTCTCGTTGAGGGACTGGATCCGCTCGGTGGTGTCGTCGAACGCCTTGCTCAGACCGGCGGTAGCCGCGGTTGCGGCATTGGTCGTGGCGTCGGTGACGGTCTTGGCTGTGGTCATGTTCTGGCTCCTTCGAGTGGATACACATCCCGTATGTCTGCTAGCAAGTTAGCATGGTCATTGCTAACCAGCAATGCTACTGCAGGACATAGGCCCCAGGAGCGTCGCAGACCACGGCATGTTTCTTGCTGCCGATCGCAGGCGCCGCGATCAGGTCGCCGGCGCGCTCGGTCGACCACACCGCCCAGTCTTCCCACCAGGAGCCCGAGTGAGCCTCCGCCTGCCCGCGCCACTCCTCGGGGTCGGACGGCAGGGACCTGCCGTCCCGCGAATCGGGTGCGCCTACGGAGTGAAAAGTGCTCTTGGAATTGGGCGGATTGACCGCTCCCGCGATGTGTCCGCCGTTGGTGAGGACGAAACGGACGTCGCCACCGAGCAGGTGCACGCTCTTGTACGAAGCCGCCCACGGCACGATGTGGTCGTTCACGGCGCCGACGATGTAGGTGTCGCAGGTGATCGCGCCGAGGTCGAGTTGCCGACCGGCCAGGACGTACTCTCCGCGAGCGAGTTCGTCGCGGCCGTAGAGCGAGCGCAGGTATTGCGAATGCATCTTCGCGGGCATCCTGGTGCTGTCCTCGTTCCAGGCGAGGATGTCGAAGGCGGTCGGCTTCTCGCCCTTCATCCAGCGCGACACCCAGTAGTTGAAGATGAGGTCCTTGGCCTTGATCATGTCGAAGGTGTCCGCCATCTCGGCCCCGGACAGGAACCCCTGCTTCTGCATGCGGATCTCGACGCGGTCGAGGGTGTCCGGGTCGACCAGCAATCCCAACTCGCCGACATCGCTGTAGTCGAGCAACGTGTTGAGCATCGTCAGCGCGCTGATCCGTTCGTCCCGCGTGGCCGCAAAGCGCGCCGCAGCCATCGCAGCGATCGCGCCGCCGAGGCAAATCGAGAGCACCTCGATCTTGGGCGAGCCGGTGACCTCCTCGACGACGTCCATGGCGGCACCGAAGCCCTGGACGAAATAGTCGTCCATGGTGACGTCCATCATGGATTCGTCGGGATTGCGATACGAGATGGCGAATACCGTGCGACCGTGCTTGATCGCCCACTCGGTGAGGCTGCGGTTCGGTGCGAGATCGAGAATGTAGTACTTGTTGATCCACGGCGGCGAGACCAGGATGGGGATCGCGTGGACGGTCGGGGTCTGCGGCTCGTACTGGATGACCTCGATCAACTCGTTGCGGAAGACGACCTTGCCCGGTGTGGCGGCCAGATTCACACCCAGAGTGAAGGCGTCCCGATCCACTTTCACCGGTTGCCCCTTGCGCTTGACGATGTCGTGCGCGGCGAACCGCGCGCCACGCAGCAGGCTCGCGCCTCCTGTATCGAAGGCACGGGTGATCACGCCCGGGTTGGTCAAAGCGAAATTGGTGGGCGCCACGGCGTCCATGAACAGGTTGAGGAATTGCCGGGCCTTCGCATCCTGCAGCACATCTCCGGCGCCCGCCGCGCTCAGGTCGTCGACGAGGCCTCGTGTGGCGAAGTAGCTCTGGCGGAGGGCGAAGAACGCCGGGTTCTCGCGCCACGCCGAATCGGCGAACCGCTTGTCGCGGAGATCTACCGGCAAAGGCGGATTCGGATCCTCCTCATTGAACACGCGCAGTGCGGCACCGGGAATTCGTGCAAGGCGGGTGGCGTAAGTCGTCGACGCCGTGGCCAGGGCCTGCGGATTCTTGACTGCGCGGCCGGCGACGGAAGCAACAGCGGGACCCCAGCCGATCGGGTCGACCCTGGACGCGAACTTCTTCTGTACATTCTCAAACACTGATATCCCCCAGGTAGCGAATGATCATGTCGGCGATGCAAGCGGGCCGTTCGGACCCCTCCACAAGGAACGTCAGGGCTGCTGTCAGCTGATATCCGCCCTTGCACGGTTCCACCGCGGTGATCTCGGCAGCCAGGCGTACGTGGGATTCGACGGGAACGGGGGCCGTGAACCGGGCCCGGCCGATGCCGCAGTTGATTACCTGGTCGCTGCCGGTGACGTCCAAGAGTTGCCAGAACAGGCTCGGTGCCAACGACAGGGTCAGAAAACCGTGGGCGATCGTCGTCCCGAACGGTCCTTGCTTCGCGCGTTCGGGATCGACGTGAATCCACTGGCGATCGTTCGTCGCGTCGGCGAACTGATCGATCTGATGCTGGGTGATCCGTACGGGCTCGGACGTGCCGAGCGCGGTGCCGACAAGTCGGGGAAGATCCTTCAGGCCGACGGTATGCGAAATGGTTTCTGTCATCAGTAGGGTTGTTCCTCGACCGGAAAGGTCATGTTCTCTAAGGGAATCCGCGTTTGGCCGTGGTGCGCGGGCTCCTGTGCGGGCGGCCGAATCGAACAGTCGCACACCTCGAATTGATTTACACCTTACCGAGTAGTATGTTGTGCCCCTTCGCACGGAAGGTACCCCTCTTGTCCTGCGACTCCACAGGACTGCCCCGCGCCCCATCTGCGGGTACATGGGGCCGCAGGTACGCCATGGAGGCATATGTGATTTAGATCACAACAACGCTTCGACGTGACGCAGCGGACGAGATCAGTCGCCGAGGTCACCATTCGGGTCGTCGCTCCGCGACGGGCGCTTCCGCCTGGCGATCGTGACTTCCCGGAATGCCTCGTACATTTCCTCGACGGCATTGCGTTGCGAAGTGGTGAGATCCGGATCTTCGCGGATCGCCTTCGTCACCGCGGAGAGGCCTTCACCATGCGACCGCGAGGACTCGGCGACGAGCGCGTCCGCCGACAGATGAAGATGGTCGGCGATGGCATGTAGGACACGGTCGCTGGGCTCGCGCAGATTCCGTTCGATCTGCGAGAGGTATGGATTCGAGATTCCCACCATCGCAGCCAGCTGACGCATCGGCAGCTCGGCGAGCTCCCGCTGGCGCCGTATCAGCTCACCCAGCGTCAAGCGGCGCGGTTCGTCCTCGTCCATTTGTCGAATCATAATTGCCGACCCCCGTCTTCAGGGGCTGCGCTGTCGGTGGTTGCGATCTCCGCTCGACGATCGGCCACTACAGAATTTCCGAATCGAGTTGACCAGGGATTTCATACGAGTCGGCGACAAGTTGATGTCCCCTCTGCCGCAACCATGCCGGGCACGAGCCGGCTGGCGCTTCGGATGAGGACGCATTGGTGGAATTGCTCAACCAAGCGAGAGGGGTGTCACTTGGTCACATACGCCGCCTGCCGGAGCGCCTCGCCGCGCCCTGCCCGTCCCGGGGCCGTCGACGCGTTGATCGCCAGCACCGACAGCAACTCGTACGCGACGTGCGCCGCCGCGATGCCGGTGATCTCGGCGTGGTCGTACGCGGGCGCGACCTCCACGATGTCGGCGCCGACCACGTTCAGGCCGACGAGTCCGCGCAGTGTGTTCAGCAGTTCGCGGGACGTCATGCCGCCGGCCTCGGGGGTTCCGGTGCCCGGCGCGTGCGCGGGATCGAGGACGTCGATGTCCACGGACACGTAGACCGGGCCGCCGTCGAGCCGTCGACGCATCCGTTCGACGATGCTGGCGACACCGTCCACCTCGTAGTCGTCGGAGCGGATGACCTGGAAACCGAGAACGGCGTCGTCCTCGAGGTCCTTCTTGCTGTACAGCGGGCCGCGGATGCCGATGTGTTGCGACCGCTCGAGGTCGATCAGCCCCTCCTCGCTGGCCCGCCGGAACGGGGTGCCGTGCGTGAAGGGGGCGCCGAAGTAGGTGTCCCACGTGTCGAGGTGGGCGTCGAAGTGCAGGACCGCGATGGGGCCGTGGTCGCGGGCGAGGGACCGCAGGATCGGCAGGGCGATGGTGTGGTCGCCGCCGAGCGTCAGCACGGTCGAACCGTCCTTGCGCAGGTCGGTGACGGCGCCGTCGACCGTGGCCAAGGCTTCCTGGATGTCGAACGGGTTGACGCCGATGTCGCCGAAGTCGGCGACCTGCTGCGCCGCGAAGGGGTGCACGTCGAGTGCCGGGTTGTACGGACGCAGCAGCTTCGACGCGGCACGGATGTGACCGGGGCCGAACCGGGCGCCGGGACGGTAGCTCACGCCGGAGTCGAACGGGACTCCCAGCACCGTGACGTCGGCGCGGGACACCTCGTCGAGCCGCGGGAGGCGGGCGAACGTGCTGGGTTCGGCGTAGCGCGGGGTGCGGGTGGCGTCGACGGGGCCCTTGATGCGGGTTGGGTCCGTGTTCTCTGTACTCATCGGAATCCTTCGGTGTGTGCCGGAGACGTGGCTTCGTCGTATCGTTTCCTTGGAACGCATTCTTGTCAACACCTGTTTCCTATACGAGACACGATGAAGGAACGATGCATGGCGAACGAGCTCGCAACCGAAGGTCCGTCGGGCGTCGACGCGCCCAGGATCGGCCCCCGGCTCAAGGCGGCGCGAATGGCCCAGCGCCTGACGCTCGACGAACTGGCGGCCGGATGCGGCATCACCAAGGGCTACCTGTCGAAGATCGAGCGGGACCACGCGAGCGCGTCTGTGGCCACGCTGGTGCGGATCTGCGCCGCGCTGAACATTCCCGTCGGGTCGCTGTTCGAGAGCTCCGCCGCAGGTGAGGTCGTGCGGGCCGACAATTACCCGCCGATCAGCTTCGGCGGGGAACGCATGGCCGAGTTCCTGCTGACCCCGTTCGGCGAGCGCCGCATCCAGTCGCTGCTGAGCAGGATCGAACCCGGCGGCGGCAGCGGGTCGGAAACGTACGAACTACCCGTCGACGTCGCCTTCGTCTTTGTCGTGTCCGGCCGGATCGGCATTTCCTTCAACGGCGCGGGGGCTGCGGAGGACGTGTCGCTGGGGACCGGTGACGCGTTCACCTTCTCCCCGCAATTGCCGCACAGCTTCCGCGCGCTCGGCGACGAGACCGCGACCGTCCTGTGGATTCTCGCCCCCGCACTCCCGGACGACGTCCGGCCTACGTCCCGATAGGAAACTATCAGCGGCTTAGGAAACATGTGTTGACAGTCACGGCTCGCCCGTTCATTGTTGTGCGCATCACTCCACCGCTCAGGAGCTCAACGTTGGATATCACCAAGATTTCTCCGCGCCCGCCCGGACTGGCCGGCGCACTCCGCGCCCGTAAATCGGTCGAGGCGATCGTCGCGCGCAACGACCAGGAACCCGGTCACGGCCTCAAGCGGTCGATGGGCCTCGTGCACCTCACCGCACTGAGCATCGGCGCCTCGCTGGGAACGGGCATCTTCGTCATTCTCGGCGAGGCGACACCCAAGGCAGGCCCCGCCGTGGTCCTCGCGTTCGTGCTCGCGGCGTTCACCGCGCTGTTCTCCGCCCTCTCCTACGCGGAACTCGCGGGCAGCATCCCCGTCTCCGGTAGCTCCTACTCGTACACCTACGCGACCATGGGCGAACTGTTCGCGTGGATCTGCGGCTGGTGCCTGATGCTCGAGTACGGCGTCTCGGTCGCGGCCGTCGCCGTCGGCTGGGGCGAGTACATCAACGAACTGCTCCACGGCATGTTCGGCATCGCACTACCGGCTGCGATCAGCGAATCACCGGGAGCGGGCGGCATCGTCAACGTGCCCGCCATCGTCATCGTGCTCGTCGCGGTGGCGCTGCTGACCCGCGGAGCGTCCGAGAGCGCTCTGGTCAACACGATCATGGTCGCGCTGAAGATCCTCGTGCTCGTGTTCTTCTGCGCGGTCGCGTTCACCGCGTTCCGCGCCGGGAACTTCACGCCGTTCATTCCCCTCGGCGCGGCCGGCCTCACGGCCGCGGCCTCCCAGGTGTTCTTCGCCTACATCGGATTCGACGCCGCCTCGACCGCCGGCGACGAGGCGAAGAACGCGAAACGCGACCTTCCCCGCGCCATCATCCTCTCGCTCGTGATCGTCACGGCCCTCTACTGCCTGGTCGCGATCGCGGCCGTCGGCGCGATGCCCTGGCAGGACATCGCGGGCGAGGGCGCCGCACTCGCGACCATCCTCGAGGCCGCCACGACCAGCACCTGGCCGGCCGTGCTCCTGTCCGCGGGTGCCGTGAGCGCCATCGCGAGCGTCGTCCTCGCCGTGATGTACGGGCAGACCCGGATCCTGTACGCGATGTCGCTCGACGGTCTCGTTCCGCGCGTATTTTCCCGCGTCAACCCGCGCACCCGGGTGCCCGTCGTCAACATCGTGGTCGTCGGCGCCGTCGTCTCCGCGCTCGCAGGGTTCGTGCCGCTGGGCGAACTGGCCGACGCGACGAGCATCGGCTCGCTGTTCGCGTTCATGCTCGTCAACATCGCCGTGATCATCCTGCGCCGGCGGCACCCCGACCTGCACCGCAGCTTCCGGACGCCGCTGTTCCCGCTGATGCCGGTCCTCGGCGTGGTGTTCTGCGCGCTGCTGCTGTTCGGCCTCGGCGTCTCGACGTGGGTGGCGTTCGCCCTGTGGATGGCGGTGGGGCTCGCGATCTACTTCGCGTACGGCGTCCGCAAGTCCGAACTCCGCAACAGTCCGGAAGCGGTGGAGGCACGATGAGGGCGGCACTGTTCCAGGGTCCCGAGCTCTCCTCCGACGTCGCGCCGAACCTCGCCGCCGTCGCCTCCGCCGCGCAGACGGCAGCGGCCGCCGGGGCGTCCATCCTGGTCTGCCCGGAAATGTCGGCCACCGGCTACAACATCGGCCCCCTCATCGCGCAGCGGGCCGAACCCGCCGACGGACCGATCGCGGCCCGGATCGCGGAGATCGCGCGCGCGTCCGGCATCACCGTCGTATACGGCTACCCCGAGGCGGACGGCGACGTCGTCTACAACAGCGTGCAGGCTCTCGACCCGTCCGGGAACTCGCTCGCGAACTACCGCAAGACCCACCTGTTCGGTGACCTCGACCGCGCGCACTTCGCCGCCGGCGGCGAACTCGTGGTCCAGTTCGACCACGACGGCATCCGGTGCGGACTCCTGATCTGCTACGACGTCGAGTTCCCGGAAGCCGTTCGCGCGCACGCCGACCGGGGCACTCAGTGGCTGATCGTCCCCACCGGCCTGATGAGCCCGTACGAATTCATCGCGGAGAGCGTCGTCCCGACCCGGGCCTACGAGAGCCAGGTGTTCGTCACGTACGTCAACCGGTGCGGCACTGAAACCGACCTCGACTACTGCGGATCCAGTTGCGCGATCGCACCCGACGGCACCGAACTCGCCCGGGCGGGCCGCCACGAAGAACTGGCGATCGTCGACTTCGAACTCGACGTCCTCCACCGATCCCGCCGCGACAACACCCATCTCGACGACCGACGCGTCGACCTCTACCCCTTTGTGCAGGAGAAGACTTCATGACGATCCCCGTCACCCCGGACAGCACCGCCACGGACACCGACGTCCCGCCGCTGACGATGTTCGGTCCCGACTTCCCGTTCGCCTACGACGATTACGTCACCCACCCGTCGGGCCTCGGTTCGGTGCCCGCCGACCGGCACGGCACCGAGGTGGCGGTGATCGGCGGCGGACTGTCGGGCATGGTCACGGCGTACGAACTGATGAAAATCGGCCTCAAACCGATTGTCTACGAGGCGGATCAGATCGGTGGCCGGATGCGGTCGCAGCCGTTCGAGGGACATCCGGGTGTGGTGGCCGAGATGGGTGCGATGCGATTCCCACCGTCGTCGACCACCCTCTTCCACTACCTCGACGCCACCGGATTGCGGACCGAGGCGTTCCCCAACCCGCTCGCCGACGCCACCCCCAGCACGGTCATCGACCTCAAGGGCGAAACGTATTACGCACAGCACCTCGACGACCTGCCGCACGTGTTCCGAGAGGTCTCCGACGCGTGGCAGCGCACGCTCGAGGAGCACGCCGAACTGATCCCGCTGCAGCAGGCGATCCGCGACCGCGACACCGCCGAACTGAAGCGGATCTGGAACGACCTCGTGGTCCGGCTGGACGATCAGACGTTCTACGGCTTCCTCGCCTCGTCCAAGCATTTCGCGTCGTTCCGGCACCGGGAAATGTTCGGGCAGGTCGGTTTCGGAACGGGCGGCTGGGACACCGACTTCCCCAACTCGATCCTCGAGATCCTGCGCGTCGTGATCACCGCCGCCGACGACCACCACCGCGGCATCGTCGGCGGGTCGCAGCAACTGCCGCTGCACCTGTGGACGGATACCCCGACCGGGATGGCGCACTGGCCGGACGGAACGTCGGTGCGCTCGCTGAACGGCGGCGACACCCGTCCCCGCGTCACCGCGGTCCGGCGCACCGCACCCCATCAGGTGACGGTCACCGACTCGTCCGGTGAGATCCGCACCTACCCGGCCGCCGTCTTCACCGCGCAGAGTTGGATGCTGCTCAACAACATTCACTGCGACGACGACCTGTTCCCGATCGACCACTGGACCGCCATCGAACGCACCCACTACATGGGTTCGACGAAGGTGTTCGCCCTCGTGGACCGTCCGTTCTGGAAGGACAAGGACCCGGTCACCGGCCGCGACCTCGTCAGCATGACGCTGACCGACCGGATGAGCCGCGGCACCTATCTTCTCGACCAGGGCGACGACAAGCCCGGCCTGATCTGCCTGTCCTACACGTGGTCCGACGATTCGCTCAAACTGCTGCCGCTCGACGCGACGGAGCGGATGAACCTGATGATCAAGTCACTCGAGGAGATCTACCCGGGCGTGGACTTCCGCAGCCACATCATCGCCACCCCCGTCACGCTGTCCTGGGAGACCGAACGCGACTTCATGGGCGCGTTCAAGGCGAACCTGCCCGGCCACTACCGGTACCAGGAACGGCTGTTCAGCCATTTCGTTCAGGACGAACTCGACCCGCGGCACCGCGGAATCTTCCTCGCAGGCGACGACATCTCGTGGACCGCGGGCTGGGCGGAAGGCGCCGTGCAGACCGCACTCAACGCCGTCTGGGGAGTGATGCACCACCTCGGCGGCGCCGCCCCCGCCGACAACCCCGGCCCCGGCGACCGGTACGCCGAACTCGGTCCCATGCGCTTCGCGCCTGTGAGTACTTATTAACCTGGATCCACCGATGCCGGGTGGGGTTGGGTGAGTCGAAACGGCGAGATGCCCTTGCGTGCTGACAGAATTGGACTTCTCACAGAACCAGTTCGATCGACACGAAGGGCATCTCTAGGGTGCAACTATCCCACACCCGCCCG